>NZ_JBLRVY010000015.1:0-233294 GCF_048159485.1 Streptomyces sp. 4F14 | reverse complement strand
GCTCGGCGAGTCTCATGATCGCTTTACGCGATCTCCTAAAGCGGGTGTCGGCAGTTCGAATCTGCCCGGGGGCACAGCGCATTACCACTCTGACCTGGGGTTTTCATCCCCGGAGAAGAACATCCACCCGGCTCCGGACTCGTCGTCCGGGGCCGTTTGCCTGAGCGGACGGGAAGTTGATCTCCTGAATTCCTCCTGTCGGATCCGCATCATCCGGCACGGATTCCGGGTACAAGCCGGGCCGCCGCCTCGGTGATCGCTCACGAACCCCTGGTCTCATCGGCGTCCAGAATTTCGAGCACGCGCGGCGCGTCGCCATTTCGCCGAGTCGTAGGCGCCGATGCCTGGCGAGGTGGGGTACGGCGGTACCGCAGCGGCGCAACTCCGCCCTCCGAAGCCGAGGTTCACCACTCTTCGAGGCGGCTGAGGAAGGGAATCCGCGCTGCGGAGGGCAACGAAGCCGCGCGCGTCGGCGTACGGCTCCTGCCCGGCTACCGCACCGACGTGACCGGAGTGGAACGCCGACACCGGCTTCGCCGTCCGGCTTCAGGGCGTCCCGCTCACCGATCGGCGCCCGGACGTCATCGTGTACCGCGCCGACACGATCGACATCACCCCCACCCGCCCCGAACACGTGCTGCTGGTCGCGGAGGTGGTGTCACCAGGATCGGAGACGACCGACCGGATCGTGAAGGCCGACCAGTACGCCAGGGCAGGCATCGGCTTCTACTGGCGGACCGAGCAGGCCGCGACCGGCGTCCTCAAGGCAGCGGCCCCCTTCCCGGTGGAGATCGACCTCGGCCAGGTCCGAGCCACTCGCTGCTCAGTACCGCCCGGCAAGGCTCCGGTCACCGGTCGATGAGGGCTAGGGTCCCAGGTCTCCCGGTTCAGGGGCGTTCGAGGGCCTTGGAGGTGACGGTAAGTCCGTCGAACCGGCCTTCGCCGAGCAGCTCGGCCTCGGTCACGGTCGTGGTTGACCTGTCGGCGGCGGCTCCGTCGCTGTCTTTGCCTCGCCGGGGAGTTGGAGCCACCCCTCACACCCCCTCCCCCACCGCCTCCCGCCGCCGCCCCCGCGTGTCCACCGCCGGTGCCAGGAACGCCGCACACCCGACGCACACCAGGACGACGGTCATGGCCGGCCGCAGGCCCACGTGTTCGCCGAGGAAGCCGAGGCCCGGGGGGCCGACGAGGAAGGCGAGGTAGCCGATGATCGCGACGAGGCTGACGCGGGCGGTCTCGTCGGGGCCGGACTCGCCGGCGGCGGAGAGGGCGAGGGGGAAGCCGAGGGAGGCGCCGAGGCCCCACAGGAGGACGGCGACCCCGGCGACGACGGCGCTGTCGGCGACGATGACGAGGAGCAGGCCGAGGGCGCCGGACACGGCGCTGGCGCGGACGACGACGACACGGCCGTACCGGTCGAGGAAGTAGCCGCCGCCGAAGCGGCCGAGGGTCATGGCCGCGGCGAAACCGGCGTACACCAGGGACCCGGCGGCCTCGTCCATGCCGTGGCCGTCGACCATGATCAGGGGCAGCCAGTCGTTGGCGGAACCCTCGGCGAGGGCCATGGCGAGCACGATCGCGCCGATGAGGACGAGCTTGCGGTCCTTCCAGACGGCCGTCCGGGGGCGGCCGGTCTCCGAGGCGCCGGCGGTCTCAACTCGCCCTGTTCCGGCGGGGATCGCCGGGATCGCGTACACAAGCAGCGCCACGGATACGGCGGTTGCGCCGGCGAGATGCCATTGCACCGGTACGTCCAGTGCCGTTGCCGCGATGCCGACGCCCGCGCCGAGCACCGTACCGAGGCTGAAGCAGCCGTGGAGGGTCGGCATGGTGGTGATGCCGGTGAGGCGTTCGACGTCGGTGGCGTCGATGTTCATGCCGACCTCGCCGCCGCCGATGCCGGAGCCGAAGAGGAAGAGGCCGAGGGTGACGAGGGGGGTGGACGAGGCGAGGACGCCGAGGGCGACGGTCGCGAGGCCGGTGACGAGGACGGCCGTACCCCCGATGATCACCGGGCGGGTGCCGAAGCGGGAGACGAGGCGGCCGGAGCAGAGGATGCCCAGCATCGAGCCGAGGGAGAGGCCGAAGAGGACCAGGCCCATCTGGCCGGTGGACACGTCGAGCCGGTCGCGGATCGCGGGGGTGCGGGTCACCCACGACGACATCGCGATCCCGGCGAGCAGGAAGAAGACGAACAGCGCCCGGCGGCGCCTGCGCACGGCCTGATCCATGAGAATGCATCTTTCGTGGGTGCGGGTCGGCTTCCGGGCGGGCCTCCTCGCCCACCGGTTTGGACAAATGTACATGGCTGCTCACAGCGGCAGAAAGCGATTTCAGACATGACTCCTGAGGGCATGACTCCTGAGGGCACGGCCCCGCCCGCCTCCCGCCGCGATCTCATCCTCGCCGCGGCCCTGGACGTGGTCGCCGCGGAGGGCGCGATCCGTGTCACCTACCGCAGGATCGCCGCCGCCGCGGGCGTCCCGCTCGGCTCGGTGACGTACTACTTCGCCGATCTGGACCAGCTCCTCACGGAGGCGTTCACACGCCTCGCGCAGACCGTGTCGGCGCACTACCGCGCCCAGTTGGAGGCGGCCCGCACCCCCGAGGAGGCCCGCGACGCGGTCGTCGACATCATGAGCGGCACACTGTGGACGAGCGACCGCGATCCGCTGCTGACGTTCGAGCTGTACGCGTTCGCGGCGCGCACCCCTGCGCTGCGGACGGTCCTCAACAGCTGGATGCGGGCCAGCCGCGACGCCCTGGCCCGGCACTTCGACCCGCTGACGGCGCGGGCGCTGGACGCGCTGGTCGAGGGGTTCACGCTGCACAACTTCTTCGACGACACCCCGCTCGGGCGGGACGACATCGCGGCGGTGGTGCAGGCGCTCCTGGAGCGTGGGCGGGGGCTTCCCCAAGGGCCTCCCGAGGGGCTTCCAGAAGGGCTTCCAGAGGGTAAAAACTGACCGGAAGTCGAGCGAAACATTCGGAACCAGTGACTCGTGACCTGGGGCTGATGGTCGCGTCACCTCTGCGCTACGCGCGCTGATCAGGCATGTAGTGAGCGAATGTTTCGGGCTGCCTGCCGAAACTGTTGACAGTTGACGGGGCCATACCAACACTGTCCCCCGTCAGGCACCCTTACCTCTGGAGGACCAGGAGGAAGCACGCCATGAACGCCGCACCCGCACGCAGCGGCCCTCTCAGCCGCTTCAGGCTCTTCGCAGCAACCGTCTGCGCCACCGCCCTGGCCGCGCTGATCGCCCTCGTCATGCCGGGCACCGCGCACGCCGCGACGGTCGTCACCACCAACCAGACCGGCACCAACAGCGGTTACTACTACTCGTTCTGGACGGACTCGCAGGGCACCGTCTCGATGACCCTCAACAACGGCGGCAACTACAGCACTTCGTGGCGCAACACCGGCAACTTCGTGGCCGGCAAGGGCTGGAGCAACGGCAGCCGCAGGACCGTGAGCTACTCGGGCAGCTTCAACCCGTCCGGCAACTCCTACCTCACGCTGTACGGCTGGACGGCCAACCCGCTGGTCGAGTACTACATCGTCGACAACTGGGGCACGTACCGCCCGACGGGCACCTACAAGGGCACCGTGAACAGCGACGGCGGCACGTACGACATCTACCAGACGACGCGCTACAACGCCCCGTCCGTGGAAGGCGTCAAGACCTTCAACCAGTACTGGAGCGTCCGGCAGCAGAGGCGCACCGGCGGCACCATCACGACCGGCAACCACTTCGACGCCTGGGGCCGGGCGGGCATGCGGCTCGGCTCGTTCAACTACTACATGATCATGGCGACCGAGGGATACCAGAGCAGCGGCAACTCCAACATCACGGTGAACTGAGGGGAGTCGACGTGAAGCTCTCGGTACGGCCGCTCTCCGTACGGCCGTTCGCGGCCACGGTGACGGCCGCCGCGCTGGCCCTGACGGGCGCGGTCGCGGTGGACGCCACCGCCGCGCGGGCCGCCGCGTGCTCCGGGTACGTCGGTCTCACCTTCGACGACGGACCCACCGGGAACACGCAGGCCCTGCTCAACTCCCTGAGGGGCAACGGCCTTCGGGCCACGATGTTCAACACCGGGCAGAACGCGGCGAGTTACCCGGCGCAGGTGCGGGCGCAGGTGTCGGCCGGGATGTGGGTGGCCAACCACAGCTACTCCCACCCGAACCTCACCCAGCTCTCGCCGGCCCAGGTCGACTCGGAGTTGTCGCGCGCGCAGCAGGCCATCGCGAACGCGGGCGGCGGCACTCCCCGGCTGTTCCGTCCGCCGTACGGCGCGACCAACGCGACCGTGCAGTCCTCGGCGGCCAAGTACGGCATGCGGCAGATCATCTGGGACGTCGACTCGCAGGACTGGAACAACGCGAGCACCGACGCGATCGTGGCCGCCGTCGGGCGGATGACCAACGGCCAGGTCATCCTGATGCACGACGGTCCGGCCAACACGCGCGCGGCGATCCCGCGGATCGCGCAGAACCTCGCGTCGCGGGGCCTGTGTCCGGGGACGATCTCGCCGTCGACCGGGCGCGCGGTGGCGCCGTAGCGGTACCCCGGCGGGGCGGCTGCCGGCCGCCGCGCCGGGTCATCGGCCGTCCTCGGCAATCCAGCGGACGGGTGAGGCGGGGGCATCTGAGGGGGTGGCCGGGGGCCGGTTGCCACTTGAGCGCCTGCCGTACGCCTCCCGGGGGAGGGGTACTACGGGATAGGTGTGGCGGGGGACGCCTTGTTCCCGGGAACCGGTGTGGCCTGAAGGAGTCGTGGGATGCCGCAGAGACGCGTCGCTCCGGGGGAACGCCGAGGCCGCAGGGCGACGGACCCGCTGGAGAACCGGATCGTGTGCGAGGGGTTCCGGGGGACCTGGTGGCGGCTGGACCCGCCGCCGCTGGAGCGGCGCACGGTCGTCCTCGCGGACGGACAGCTCGACGCGCTCACGGCCGCCCGCGCCCATCTCGGCAACCCCGGTGAGCTGTTGGTCGTCGCCCGGGAGCGGGTCGACGAGACGCTCTGCAAGGAGCTGCGGCGGTTCGCCGAGGGACGCCCGGCGCGGCCCGGCCGGATCTGGCTGACGACCAGCGGGAGCGCGGGCCGGCCCCGGCTGCTCGCGCACACCCTTTCCTCGCTGACGACGCTGGCCGGCCCCCCGCCGCCGCACCGCTGGCTGCTGCCCTACTCCCCCGGTACGTACGCCTGGTGGCAACTCGTCGCGCTCAGCCTCGCGTTCCCCGGCCAGGACCTGGTGACCGCGTCGGGGCCGCGTCCCGACCAGTGGCTGCCGGTGGCGCTCGCGGAGGGCGTGGACGCGGTGTCGGCGACGCCCTCGTTCTGGCGGCTCGCGCTGGCCTCCGCGGATCCGGGGCTCGCGGATTTCCGGCCCCGGCAGATCACGCTGGGCGGCGAGCCGGTGGACCAGCCGCTCCTGGACCGGCTGCGGGGCGTGTTCCCCGCCGCGCGGATCACCTGGATCTACGCCTCCACCGAGGCCGGCGCCTGTGTCGTCGTGCACGACGGGAAGGCCGGTTTCCCGGTGGAGTGGCTGGAGCGCACGGACGGCACGAAGCCCGGACTACGGGTGCGGGACGGGCAGTTGTACGTCCGTCCCGTGCACGGCGCGGACGGGGTGCCGGAGTGGATCGCGACCAGCGACCGGGCCGAATTCGTGGGCGGACGTGTGGCGTTGAGCGGACGGCTGGGTCAGGACCAGCTGAACGTGGGCGGGTTGAGGCTCTCCGCCGGGCAGGTGCGGGACGTGCTGCTCGCCCATCCCGAGGTGCACTGGGCGCGGGTGTTCGCGCGGACCGCGCCGTTCGTCGGGTCCGTGGTGGCCGCGGAGGTCGTATCGGACGCGTCCGAAGGGGAGTTGGTGTCCTGGTGCACCAACCGGCTGCCGGGTCATGCGGTACCGCGGTTCTTCACCTCTCTCGACACGGTGCCGCTGACGACGACGCTGAAGAGTCATCTCGACAAGGCCGCGCGCAGAAGCGGCTGAAGCCTTCCTGGGGCCTTCCGCCGAACGTTGGAAATTTCGGCCGCACCCGTGCTCCCTGAGTTGGAGCAACTCGCTACGGCCATACGGGCAGTCGGGGGGTCCGAGCCTTCGGGGACATTCCACCGGAAGGACCGCGCCCAAATCGGTGTGCACTCAGTGCCGTTGGCGTAGCTCGTGTCGTTGATTCGCGTAACGAGCGCTATTTTCGCCGGAGATGAGGGCATGCGAAAGCCGCAGGACGCCGGGTGAGGCGTGCCTGCGGCTGCGGGAGGCGAGGAGAAAGTGTCGGGGGGGGACTACGCCATCAGGTCCTTCGTGAGGAACAGGGCCGTCGAGTGGGCCAGGAGCGTGCCGTCGGGGGTGGTGACGTCGGCGTGGGCCAGGATGCGCGGGCCCTGGGTCTGGGTCGCCCTGCCCACGCAGGTGATCCGGAAGCTGCCCGCGGGCACCGGCTGGAGCAGGTTCATGCTGAAGTTGCCGGTCACGGCCTTGGTGCCGCGCCGCACGGTCGACAGCGCGGCCAGCGCGCACGCCGTGTCGCACAGGGTCGCGGTGAATCCGCCGTGCGTGAAGCCGGGCCAGCTGCTGTGGCCGTCCGTCGGGGTGGCACTCAGGATCACCCGGCCGCGCTCGGCCATCTGGACCCGGACACCGAGCCCGTCACTGAACGGGAAGAACCCGGTGCCGTGCGCCGCGGACTCCTGGATCGCCTTCAGACCGCTCATACGACGGAGGCGCCGAACGAACGGGCTGTCCGACGCGAGGACGGGCGAGAGGGGCGCGAGTGTGGCGGTAGTCATCGGGAAAACTCCGAGGTCGTAGGGGTGCTGGAAGGCACCCATGCAACAACCCGCGCCGACCTAATCCAAGGGCCGGTTGCCGATCTCGGGTGCACGGGGGCGTGCGGGAACGGCGCGCGAGGCATGTCTGATGATCGTGCTAGGCGCCGCGCGCGCTCCCTGGTTCGGCCGAGTCCCCGCTCACTCTTTTTCCCGGCCGTCATGCCCACCCCGGACCCTGCCGAACCTCACTCTTCGGGTGTCACTGAGTGCCGGTCCCGCGGCTCACTCCCCCGCCGGGTCCAGGGCGCGGGCGTAGTGCGAGACGAAGCCCTCCGGCGCCTCGAAGGGGGTGCCGAGCAGACCCGTCGGCAGCTCGAACGCCTCGGTGAGGGTGCGCAGGTGCGGAGCGAGCCGGTCGTGGAGGCGGTCGGCGACCGCCGGCAGCGGTTCCGTCAGCGCCGGGAAGGGCCCGTCCGGCAGCAAGTCGGCGCCGTGCGCCTGGCATTGGCGTACGGCGAACAGGGTCAGGAGGTCGTCCAGGACCCGGCGGGTCGCGTCGGAGACGGCGTCCGTACGGCGGGCCAGGGCGTCGGCGGCGCGGTACGCGGTGTGCGCCTCGGCCGCCGCGAGCGCCGCGTGCGCGGTGCGGTCCCAGCGGACCTGGGCATCGCCGCCGGACGTCGCGTGGAGGTGGCGGGCCCTACGGTGGAGGTACTCCTCACGTACGGCGAGCCAGCGCAGCCACAGTCCGGGGCTGTCCGCGCCGCAGGGCCGGGCGGGGTCCCAGCGGGTCGTCCCCTTCTCCTCCGGAAGAGCCAGCCGGCGGTACGCGGCGTGCAGGGCGCCCACGTGGCTGTCGCCGTCCGCCGTCGTCACCGCGTCCCTGAGCGCGCGGTACTCCACGACGCGGTTGTGCGCGAACGCGCCCTGCGCGCCCAGCCGGTCGCGGGCCTCGTCGCAGGCGCGGGCGGCGACGGTCGTGACGAAGTACTTCGTGAGAGCTATCTCGTCCGTCACCCCTGAGGCGTACTCGTCGGGGATCCCGGCGAACGCGCAGGCCGCCTCGCGGACGGCGAGCGTCGCGACGTAGGTGTCCGCCAGGGCGTCGAGGAGGCGACCGTGGTGGGAGCGGACGTGGGCGAGGGGGATCCGGCCGCCCGCCTTGCTCTCGATCTCGCGCTGGGAGGCGTGGCGTACGGCGATGGAGAGGGCGGCGCGGGCCGCCGCGGCCGCCATCGCCGCGGCGGCGATCCGGCCGGTGCGGACCCTGCTGATCGCGCGCCAGGTGCGGTTGGTGTCGGGGAGCGGCTCCACGAGTTCGCCCTCGGGCGTGACATGGGTGCCCTCGGGCGAGAGGAGGCAGTCGAGGCCGATACGTACGCCGTCGAAGCGGGTCAGCGCGTTGTCGATGCCGAGGACCGGCTTGTCGGGGAGGCGGCGGACCGTCACTCCGGGCATGACCGTGCCGTCGGGGGCGGTGAGGTGGACCAGGAAGGCGTACGGGCCCCGGTCCTCGCCCCAGAGCCTGAGGCGGGCCAGGACGATGCCGAAGCGGGCGACGCCGGCGAGCGGTGGCGGGGCGGTGCTGGACATGAACTTGACCGCCGTCGAGGACGGGGTGGTGAGCACGAACTCCCGTGTGTCCTGGTCGAATTCGGCGATCGTCTCGACGTTGTTGAGGTCGCTGCCGTGGCCCAGTTCGGTCACCACGTAGCTGCCGACCGCGCGGCCCTCCAGCATGCGGCGGCGGGTGCGTTCGGGTTCGCCGGACAGCGGGGAGTACTCGGTCAACGTGCCCAGCGCCAGGTTGACTTGGACGCTCAGCAGCAGCGCCAGGTGCGGGTCGACCGTCGTCGCCCACTCGTGCAGCGTGACCAACTCGCGGACGTCGAAAGCCGCTTCCATGGGCCGCAGCCGGGGCAGCAGCCGCAGATACCGTTCGTAGGCACGCCGCCCCGGGTCCGTCGGCCTCGCCCGCCAGTCCTGTGCGAACAGGGGCTGGGTGAAGAGCTCTCGGTGGTGGCGGTACGCCTCCTCCTGCCGGTCGGCGGACAGCATGACTGCGATCTCGTCGGACATCGCGTTCATGGGCTCATGGTCAGGGCGGGTGCCGAGTGCGTCAAGTGCCCGTGGAATGCCCGATGTTGCCGGTGAGGAGCGTTGCGCTGGTCGTGCGCCCCGCGGGTGGGCATGTCCGCCCGGCATAATCCAGCCATGTTCACCGGACGGTCCCTGGCGGCCGATGTCCTGGCCGTCGGGGCGCCGTATCCGCTCGCCCTGACGGGTGGCTGCGCGTTGCGTGCGCATGGGGTGGTGGGGTGGTCGCGGGGGGTCGGGGTGGCCACGGAGCATCCGGCGCGGCTGGAGTGGATCGCCTCCCAAGTGGCTGTCGGGTTGGGGGAGTTGGGGTGGGAGGCGCGGGTTGCGGAGAAGGGGCCGCTGTTCGCTCGGCTGGTGGTCGGGGGGTGGGGTGAATCGGAGGTGGGCGGTGGTTTCGGTGGCCTGGCGTCGATCGGTGGCTTCGGTGACCCGGTGGTGGGAGGTGGCTTCGGTGGCCCGGCGTTGACCGGCGACTTCGGTGCCCCGGAAGCGGCTGGCGGCTTCGGTGGTCCGGCGTCGGTCGGTGGTTCCGGTGGCCCGGCGGAGGTCTCCGTCTCCCTCTGCAAGGAGGTCTTCTGCCGGCCTCCCGTGGAGACCCCGTCCGGTCTCGCGCTCGCCCTTCCCGACGCCATGGGGGTCACGGTCCGCGACTTCGTCCGTCGCGGGTACGGCCGCGATCTCGCCCGCGTCGCCGCCGGCGCGGATCTCTGGAGCTGGCCGGAACTGGAGGAACTCGGCCGCAGGCACAGCCGCGACGGCCTGGAACTCCCCGATCTCCAGGGACGGTTGATCCGCTCGGAGTGGCTCGACGACACGGAGTTCACGGGGTGCGCGGACGTGGGGCGGCTGCGGAGGTGGGCGCAGTTGTGGGCGGACGACATCGGGGAGCGGCTGTTGGAGGGGGGTGTGCCGGAGGAGCGGTGAGGGGGTCGGGGGCGAGGGGTCGGGCGGTGATGCTCGCGGTGGCCGGCTGCAAGGGGCGGCGTCCGGACGGTCGCGGCGGCTTTCTGCGGGGCCGGTTACTTGGCGCGGCGGCCGCCTGCGGGCCGGTCCCTGGGTGCGGCCGCTTCCGCCGGGCCTTTCCGCCGCCTCCCCTACGCCGCCCCCGTCGTTCTCCGTGCGCCCGTGGCGAGTTCCCGCAGCCCCTTGAGGCCGATGCACTGGTGCCGAAGGCGAAGCTGCCGGCGAGGATGAGGTCGCCCCGGCTCTCCAGGCCCGTGAGGTGGTGGCTCGGGGTGAGCGGGAGGTGTCCGACTCCCGTGCGCTGCAACTGCTGGCGCAGTTCGTGGAGCGCCAGGACGTCCCGCCCACGAGGCCGAGCGCTCTTCAGGCCGTGGGCCGTGAACGGCTTCCAGAAGCCCCGGTTGTCCCGGCAGCGCCACAGGTCACCGACCTTGCCGAAGGGCCGGCCCGCCGCGAACGCGAGCGACGCCGAGGAGAGGTTCACCAGGAGGTCTCGCAGCGCGCCGCTCATCCAGGAGACTCCGTTCGTTCGCCGGGGGCTCCTGGTTCCTCCTCGTCAGTGCCGGATCCGACGCCCGTTGTCGGCCAGGTGCAGGGCGGCGGTGACGGCGACGGAGATCGCTGCCAGGACGGCCATCGCCCGTGCCGGACCTGCGAGTTGGGCGAGCGATCCTGCTGCCGCCGCCGACAGTCCCTGGAGCGCGAGCATTCCCGAGGAGTGCAACCCGAGGGCATGGCCGCTGAGTTGATCGGGCGTCAGCTCCATCAGCCGTTCCTGCTGGGCGAGGCTCGCGCCGAAGCCGATCGACGCGAGCGCCGCGGCCGTCGCGGTGACCGGGAGCGGCGGGTGGAACGCGAAGACGGCGTAGGGGGCGGCCAGGAGCAGCAGGAGCGGGGTCACCGCCCGGCGCCGTACGGCGGGCCTGAGGACGCGGCCGACGGTCACGTCGCCGATCAGCATGCCGAGCGCCGCGCAGGCGAACAGGGTGCCCGCGGCGCCGGGTTCGTAGGAGACGAAGAGGGATTCGCAGCCCACGACCAGGCCGTTGGGGATCCACAGGCCGAGGTAGGTGAGGCGGCGGGGGCGGGCGGACCACAGCTCGGCGTTGGTGCGCCAGGTCTCCGCCGGGGTGGCGCGGCCGGTGGTGCGGGGCGGGCGTTCGGCGTGGGCGGCTCGGGTGACCGCCGCGGAGGTGACGTACAACAGGGCGGCCAGGGCGAGGACTTGGGGCGGGCTGACGATCGTCAGGAGCAGGCCGGCGGTCGCGTAACCGCCGATCTGCATCAGGCCGTTCATCATGTTGAACAGGGAACGGCCGGTCAGGTAGGCGCCGTTGGGGAGGATCTCGTTGAGCAGGCCCCAGCGGACTCCGCCGCCCAGCGCCGCGACCAGGCCCTGGAGGAGGAGCACGGCGAACACCGCGCCCAGCGGGAGGCCGGGGAGCGCGACGAGGGCCGTCGTCGTCGCGAACGCCAGGGAGAGGGCCGCGAGGGTGGCGCGGGGGCGGAGGCGGTCGGCTCCCGAGAGCAGGAACGTGGCGCCGAGGACCTGGGCCAGGGAGGGGCCGAACATGCTGAGGGCGGAGAGGAGGGGGGAGTTGGTCTCGCGGTACACGTGGGTGCCGAGGGCGAGGCCCGCGAGGGTCTGGGCGGCGACGTGGGCCGCCGAGGAGAGGAAGAGCGGGGTGAACTCGGGGGTCGTGAAGAGGGATCCGTACCCGGTGGCGGGAGCGGTCTCGGTGGTGTCGCCGGTCATGGACGGAGTCTCGGGGCGGCCCGGGCGGGGTGGTTATTGTTTCGCGGGTGCGCGAAAGGTCGTACCGAAGGGCTACCGCTGGGGAGTGACGGGTGGGCTTGTGGCAGGTCAACGCGGACACGCTCGCCCGGAGCCGGTTCGTGGTGTCGCCGCTCGCCGAGACCTTCGCCGCGCTGAAGCTGCTGCACGCCGGGGTGGGGCGGCACCCCGGGGAGAGCCGGTGGCTGGCCGCGCACCTGCCGGTGTACCGGGCACGGCTCGCCGCCGATCCCGTCACCGGGCTGCTCGTGAAGGCGGGGCTCGGGCGGGAGTGGATCGCCGACTTCCTGACGCCTGCACCCCGGGGCGGAGAGGACTTCGCCACCGAGGTACTACGGGTACGGGGTGCGGGGGTCGCCGAGTCCCACGCCCATCTGCGGATGTCCCTTGCCGGAGAGCTGCCTGAGGCACTGGTGCGGGACGACCTGCCGGGCCGGGCCGCCGGCCTCCTGGAGTGGGTGTGGGAGGAGACCGTCCAGCCCTCCTGGGAGCGGCGGCGCCGCGTCCTCGAAGCGGACATCGCGGTACGGCTGGGCCAGGTGAGCCGGGGCGGGTGGGCGGCCGTGCTCGACTCGCTGCGGCCCGGGACCCGTTGGCTCGGCGAGAGCACGTTCCAGGTGAACCGGCACGAGTATCCGCCGCGCGAGATCTCCGGCGCGGAGCTGGTCCTCGTCCCCGTGACCCCGCAGACCGGGTGGGTCTCGTGGGAGGAGTCCTCGCGGTACGCGGTCGTCTATCCCTGCGCGGGGGTACTGGCGCAGGAACGGGAGGTGGAGCGGGCCGGGGCACTGGAGGCGCTGCTCGGGACCGGGCGGGCACGGGTCCTCGTCCTGCTGGAGTACCCCCTGAGTACGACGCAGCTCGTCGCCGTCACCGGGCAGGGGCTCGGGTCGGTCGGGCGGCACCTGCGGGTGCTGTGGGACGCGGGGCTGGTGGAGCGGCGGCGGGTGGGAAGGTCCGTGCTGTACGTGCGGACGGGGCTGGGGGATGCGCTCACCCGCAAGAGGTAACCCCACGGAGTTAGCATCCGAAGCATGACTAACAACGCCACCTCCCCCCTCCAGGTCGAGATCGACGCCCTCAAGGGCGGCTCCGCGGACCTCGGGCAGTACACCGGTCAGGTCGTCCTCGTCGTGAACGTCGCCTCCAAGTGCGGGCTCACCCCCCAGTACACGGGCCTGGAGAAGCTCCAGGAGCGGTACGCGGGCCAGGGCTTCACCGTCCTCGGCGTCCCGTGCAACCAGTTCATGGGCCAGGAGCCCGGCAGCGCCGAGGAGATCGCGGAGTTCTGTTCCGCGACGTACGGCGTGACGTTCCCGATGACCGAGAAGGTCGAGGTGAACGGGGACGAGCGGCACGCGCTGTACGAGCGGCTCGTCGGGTTCGCCGACGCGGAGGGGCACAGCGGCGACATCCGCTGGAACTTCGAGAAGTTCCTCATCGGCCGGGACGGCTCCGTCGTCGCCCGGTTCTCCCCGCAGACCGAGCCGGAGTCGACGGACGTCGTCGGGGCGGTCGAGGCTCAGCTCGCGGGCTGACGTACCCGGGTACGACATACCTCGGTACTCCCTCCCTTGACCTTCCCCCAGGGGCAGACCCGAGCCTCCTCGCACCGGGCGGCCCCGCCCGGTGACGGAGGATGGCGGGATGGACGAGGGACTCATCGGCATCGGCGCCTTCGCGGCACGCTCACGGCTGTCCGCGAAGGCGCTGCGGCTGTACGACCGGCTGGGTCTGCTGACCCCGGCGCACGTCGACGCGGCGAGCGGCTACCGCTACTACCGCGCCGACCAGATCGAACGCGCCCGCCTGGTCGCCCTGTTGCGCCGCCTGGACATGCCGCTCGCCCGGGTCGCCGCGGTCGTCGAGGCGGACGGCGCGCAGGGCGCCGGGCTGCTGGACGCGTACTGGTCCGAGGCAGAGTCCCTGCACGCCGAGCGGCGCGCGCTCGCCGGCTACCTCCGTCGCCGTATGACCGGAAGGAGCCAGGAGATGACTGACCCGTACGAGGCGTTCGCGGTCGAACTCGTGGATGTGCCCGAGCAGTTGCTGATCACCGAGAAGCGGCACGTCCTCGCGGACGAGCTGCCGGTGTGGATCCCGGCCGCGCTGGGCCGGCTGGAGGAGGGGGCGGCGGCCTGCGGGGGTATCGCCGGGCACCCCTTCGTCGCGTACCACGCGGAGTCGTCGATGGAGAGCGACGGTCCCGCCGAGGCGTGCGTACCTGTGGGGGACGAGGACGCGGCGCGCGCCTGGGTCGCCGGGCAGCCCCGTACCCGTCATACCCGTACCCACCGGGAGCCCGCCCGGCGGCTGGCGGTCACGCGAGTCACCAAGGCTCAGGTGGCTCATCCCCAGATACTCGCGGCGTACGAGGCCGTGGAGGCGTGGATGAAGCGGGAGGGGTGGGAGTACGACGGGCCCTGCCGGGAGGTGTACTTCGCGGACTGGGACGCGGCGGGGCCGGACGATCCGGTGTGCGACGTGGCGTTCCCCGTACGGCGGGGGACGGCCCCGGCCTAGGAACGGTCCCCAGGTACTAGTACCGGAGGGCCAGTACTAGTACCTGCCCCGGGCACAAGCCGAGCCCCCTCGGCAAGGACGGCGATACTCGTCGAGAGGGCTCTCGGTGGTGCTTGTTCAGTTGGTTACTTGACCGACTCCACGAAGGCGGTCCACGATCCCGCGTGGACCTTCACCGAGGGCCCGTCCGGAACCTTGGTGTCGCCGACGTCCAGCGCGCGCACATCGGTCGACCTGACCCGCACGCAGGCGCCGTTGTTGTTGGTGTAGGTGGAGGTCGTCCACGCGGGGGTGGCACCGAGAAGAATTGCCATGGCCTCTCCGGTAAGCAGTCGCGTTCGCGCCAACGAAGGTGATCGCTGGCTCGTTCGACGCTACCCACACCCTCCACCGCGCGGGGTGGCCCTTCACCCATTCGGATGACATATTCCGGGAACACCTCATGCGTCGTCGCACGTCCCTATAGGGTGCGGTCTTTCAGTGCGCATATTCCTTCGCGAGGTCCTGGATCATCCTGATCGATTCCTCGGGGTTGAGGGACTGCGCCCTCAGGTGCTCGTACATCAGGGAGTACTTCTGCACCTCGTGCGGCTTCTCCAGGTAGAGGTCGCTCGTGACCCCCTCGATGTAGACCACGCTGGAGTCGGCCAGCTCGGCGAACTCCAGGATGGCGTACTGGCCGTTGATGCCCGTGTGGGAGCCGACTCCGAACGGCAGTACCTGGATGGTGACATGGGGAAGCTTCGCCTGGTCCACCAGGAACTCCAGCTGCTCGCGCATGATCCGCCGCCCCCCGACGACACGGCGCAGGCACGCCTCGTCGAGCACCAGCCACAGCCGGATCGCCTCCTTGAGCTCCCCCGTGACGGAGTTCGTCTGCTCGCCCAGGCGGCCCTGGCGCCGCAACCTGACCTCGACGCGCTTGCCGATCTCCTCCTCCGACGACTCCGGCGCACCGCCCCGGACGACCGCCTCGGCGTACTCGGGGGTCTGCAACAGGCCGGTGACGAGCTGGGGTTCGTACACGCGCAGACTCGACGCGTCGTCCTCCAGGCCGATGTACACGCTGTACGGGACGTCCTTGAACGCGTACCACCAGCCCTGCTGCCGCGACTCGCGCGCCATCTGCATGAGCGACTCGACCATCCGCTCGTCCTCGATCTCGTACACCCCGCACAGATCCCGGACGTCCCGCGGACTGATGCTGCGCCGGCCGTTCTCCAGGCGGCTGATCTTCGACTGTGAGACCAGTAGTCGCTTGGCCACCTGCTCGGCGGTCATGTTCTTGGACTCGCGGAGCTTGCGCAGTTCCAGGCCGAGACGCCGACGACGCACGGTGGGATTGGTGTTGGTCGGCATGTGATGTGCACCTCCGGCTGAATGCCTGTTGATACTTTGCGTATCTGCTGCTGAGCAGACTGCCACCAAGGTGCTTATTACCGCTGGGAAACCCCGGATATGCCAGCGAGGTCCGCAAGTTCGGGGATACTGGTGGATTCCGTGTGTTCAACTCCCCGGCGGGGCGCCTGTTTTCGGACATGCGTCCGCGCGGGGCGGCGGACCGTCTCGCCTTGACCGGCGAAACGGACACACCACCCCGCGCGGTGCGCGCGGCTCCCGAACGGGTCCGGTGAGGTGCGGAGTTACCACTCCCGGGCTACGGCTTCAGAGGTAGTACCCCGGAGCCACTGCCTGAGAGCTACGGCCACCAGGGCGACCGTAGGCGTAGACGTCGCGCGTACGACGGCCCGCGGCTCAGTGGGCCACGACGCGCGCCATGGTGGACCGGCGTGGCTGCGCCGGAACCCCATGGGCCCCTTCCGCGCTCGCCCTGGCGGGTGGCGCGGCCTGGCGGCCGGCCGGTGCCGGGGCGGGCCGGCGCGGCTGGACCGCCACGCCGTTCTGGACGTCCATCACGGCGTGCGCCACGAGGCCGCCCATCGGATCGTGCCTGATCAGGTCCCGTAGCCGGGAGCGCGAGGAACGACCCTCGTTGCCCGGGTACAGGTGCTTGCCGAGGCCGACCGCGTGCGCGAGCGCGGCGAGCGCCGCGGTCCGCGGGTCCGGCGGAACGCCGGTGCGGATCGCGGAGTCCAGCCGGGACCTGATCTCCCGGCTGATCGCGTTGTCCGTCGCCTGGTAGCGAGTCGTCGGCAGCACCCCGCACATCTGGCCGGCCACGGCATGCACCATGCCGCACCGCTCCAGATGCGAGAGGTACGTCTGGCGGAGCCCCAGGCGGGGTCCGCCGATCCAGTGGACCGCGCGGACCGGAGCGCCGCGACGGCGCAGCAGCTCCAGGGCGTGGTCCAGTGTCGGATCACCTGTCGGCCGTGGTGCCACCACGGCGATACGATCCCCGTCAGGGGCTATCCGTCCGGCCAGCGCCAGCTCCACTAGCTGCGCTCCGGCCAGACCGAGGTCGAGCGACTGCGGCTGCGCGGTGGTACCCGTGGTCGGGTCCAACGCCAGCAACAGAAGCTCTTCCGGAAGAGTTCTGCGGCTCCTGCCCATCCATGCCTCCCCGCGTGGATGAAAGACAGGGTGACCCCTCTCACATTCATCTGTCGAGGGTGCGTGACCTGTTTGTAAGGGAACCAGCAGGTATGTCGTTCTCGTCTACCGCAGGGGCCAAGCGCTCCACACAGGACACTGGTAGACGGTTCGGACAGTGCCGAGGCGCCGTCCGGGCGCGGGGTGTTGGTGGCCAGGTACCAGGTACACGGTTCGTTTCGTGGCCGTACGGCAGGGCGTGCGGCATATGAGGAGGCATCGGTGGCGGGCGAGTCCCCCGACAGGTCGAAGCAGCACGAGTCGTCACGACCGACGCAGGGTTCCGGCACGCCGGTTCCCGATCCCCGGATTCCGGCGGGGAACGGGGGCGAGGGGGGTGTGGACCTGGCCACTCGGGTGTTGACGTTGCCGAAGAACGCGGGGGCGACGGACGCCGGGGGCGGGGTGGCGGAGGGTTCCGGGGAGGCCGGGGGTTCCAAGGACTCCGGGGGCTCCGGGGACCGGGAGGGCTCCGAGGGGCGCGAGGCTGCCGGGGCGGCTGAAGGCTCCGGGGAAGTCGAGGGTTCCGAGGGCTCCGGGGAGGCCGGGGAGAACGTGGGTGCGAGCGCCGAGGGTGGTCAGGGCGGCGAAGAGGCTGGAGAGGGACGGGGTGCCGGCGAGGCTCAGGGGGGCGCGGAGGCCGGAGAGGCCGGTGCTGGGGCTGGTTCTGCCGGGGGCGACTCCGGGCGGGCGCGAGGTGCCGAGGGGGTCGGGGAAGGCTCGGGCGATCAGGGTGTTGGGGCCGGGGACGCCGGTGAGGTGACCGGGGGCGCCGGTGACGGTGAGGGTTCCGGGGAGGCTTCGGGGGGTGGTGAGCGCGCCGAGGGTCGCCGGGGTAGCGGGGCTGCGGACTCGGCGGGTACCGAGAGTGGTGACGTCGACGCTGTCGGCGACGGTACCGATCAGGCCAGCCGGTCGGGGGGCCGTGAGCGGGCTGAGGGCGGATCTGAGGGCTCCGGGGAGCCTGAGAGCGGGTCCGGAGAGTCCGGGGGCGTGAAGGGCGCCCTGGGGGCGTCTGGGGGCGCTGAAGGGGGCTCGGAGAGGGCGGAGGCGGCTCGCGACGCGGGGGAAGGCGCGGGCGCGGCGGATTCCGAGGGGTCCGGGGAGGCCGGGGAGGTGCGTACGGCTGCGGACGACGCCGGCGGTGCCGACTCCGGTCGGGGAAGCGGGGGTTCGGGCAGCGGGCGGGGCAACTCGGCTGGGGGTGCGGCGGATTCGTACGTCGGTGACGCGCCGGGCGTGGCAGCCGACGGGGCGATAGTCGACTCGCCCTCGGACGAGGGGGGTTCGGGGGCCGTGGAGGGCAAGTCCTCGTCGGACGAGGGTGGTTCCGGCACCGCTGTGGGGACCTCGCTCGGCGAGGGAACGCCCTCGGCGGATACGGCAGCTATGGACGAGGCAGCTGCGGGCAGCTCGCCTGCGGACGAGGGGGCTTCGGACGAGGCGGCTTCGGACGAGGCGGCTTCGGACGAGGCGGCTTCGGGCAACTCGCCTGCGGACGAGGGGGCTACGGACGAGGCCGCTCCGGACGATGAGGGCGACTCCCAGCCCAAGTCCCCCGCAGACAAGGCCGCTCCGGCGGAGGGCAAGTCCCGGTCCGACAAGGACGCTTCTGACACCCCCGAGGGCACCTCGCCCGGCGAGGGAACGCCCTCTGCGGGCAACTCGCCTGCGGACGAGGTGGCTTCGGACAGGGCGGCTTCGGACGACACCGAGGGCGACGCCAAGCCCAAGTCACCGGCGGACAAGGCCGGTTCGGTCACCGCCGAGGAGTCCCCCACCGACGGTGGCACTGGCACCGACGCCGACGACTCCAACTCGGCCTCCGACCAGCCCGGTTCCGGCGACGCCCGCCCCATCGACCAACCGACCGCGATCTTCAAGGCCGTACGCCCGAAGCCGAACGTCGACCAGCCGACGACGATGCTGAAGCTGGGCGACATGGGCAAGCCCGGCGCCGACGCGAAGACCGCCTCCGGCGAACCGACCGCACCGGAGAAGCCCGGCACGGAGAAGCCGAGCGGCACGGACAAGGCGAACGACACAGGGAAGCCGGGCGCGACCGGGACGACGGGCACAGCCAAAACGGCAGGTGCCGCAGGTGCCGCCTGGACAGTCGGCGCCTCCAAGAAGCCCGGCACCGGCGAGGAACCCGGCGCGGGTGGCGGCGCGGACGCAGACGCGAAGACCGGCGCCCCCAAGCCCCCTGGCGAGACCCCTGGCGCCGCCGCGAAGCCTGGCGCCGCCGCGAAGCCGGGCAGCGTCGAGAAGGCCGGCCCCAGCGAGAAGACCGGACCTGCCGACAAGGCCCGGCCTGTCGGCAAGACCGGCCCTGCCGCGAGGGCGGGCGACACCGGCAAGGCCCCGGCCGGCGGCAAGGCCCCCGGCGACCGCGATGCCGAGCGGACCAGTACCTTCGTCGCGCTGAAGCCCCTCGACGACCCGGCGACGCGTAAACCCCGTAGCTCTCCAGGGGGAGAGTCGACCGCGACCACGGCCGTACCGCAGGTGGGCCCGGAGCGGACGACGCAGCAACCCCTGCCCCCCAAGCCGCCGTTGGACCTGCTGGCGGAGCTGACGAACACGCCCCCGCCGCCGCCCACCCCGATGCGCACCCTCGTGCGCAGGGTGAAGATCTGGACGCCGCTGATCCTCCTGCTGGCGGTCGTGTTCGCGATCGCGCAGCTGGTGCGCCCGCTGCCGAAGCCGGAGTTGGACCTGACGGCGGCGAGTTCGTACACGTTCGAGGGAGCCAAGGCCGAGATCCCGTGGCCCGCGCAGGGCCAGGCGGCGCTGGACGTCCAGGGCGTCGGCACGTTCGGCTCGTCCGGCCAGGAGAAGCCCGTACCGATCGCGAGCGTCGCGAAGGTGATGACGGCGTATCTCATACTCAAGGACCACCCGCTGAAGAGCGGCGACGACGGCCCGAAGATCCCGATCGACCAGGCCGCGCAGGACCAGTCGAACGCGGGCCAGGAGTCGACGGTGAACGTCACGAAGGGCGACTCGATCACCCAACGCGAGGCGCTGGAAAGCATCTTGATCGCGTCGGCGAACAACGTCGCCCGCCTGCTGGCCCGTTGGGACTCCGGTTCGGAGACGGCGTTCGTCGAGAAGATGAACGCCGCCGCCAAGGACCTGGGGATGACGAACACGACGTACACGGACCCCTCGGGCCTGAACGACACGACCGTCTCGACGGCGATCGACCAGGTCAAGCTGGGCAAGGCGGCGATGCAGCAGCCCGTCTTCCGCGAGGTCGCGGCGATGATGTCGTACACGGACTACAAGGGTGAGTACCACTCGAACTGGAACGGCCTGGTCGGCAAGAACAAGGTCGTCGGTATCAAGACGGGTACTACTACCTCAGCGCTGGGCAACCTGATGTTCGCCGCTAAGAAGGAGGTCGGCGGGGAGACCCGGACGATCATCGGCGCGGTCGTCCGGCAGCCCGCGGGCGGACCGGAGAACACGATCCTCAGCGCGGCCCTGGACTCCGGCGACAAACTGATCCGCGCGGCCCAGGAGGTCCTGACCTCGGCGACGATCCTGAAGAAGGGCGCCGTCGTCGGGTACGTCGACGACGGCCTCGGCGGCCGTACCCCCGTGGTAGTCACGCGGGACGTCACCGCGGTCGGCTGGCCCGGCCTGAAGGTGAAGCTCTCCTTCGTCGCGGGTGATCTCCCGCACACCGCGAAGGCG
Source organism: Streptomyces sp. 4F14 (assembly GCF_048159485.1). NCBI lineage: Bacteria > Bacillati > Actinomycetota > Actinomycetes > Kitasatosporales > Streptomycetaceae > Streptomyces > Streptomyces sp. 4F14. The sequence continues at coordinate 212,867 of NZ_JBLRVY010000015.1, read as the reverse complement.
GGTACCCAGGTGGCCACCCTGACCGTCGGGGACGGCGGCGCGGCCAGTGCCGTGAAGGTACCCGTCGCCCTCGAAACCGAGTTGGCCGAGCCCGGCTTCGGTGCCAAGCTGACCCGCGTCGGCTGACCCGACCGACTCCGCAGCCCGCCGACCAGTACCACCCGGTCCTGGTCGGCGGGCTGCGTGCTAGCGTCACGAAACGGACACAACTCGACGGCCGCTCACCCTGTGGCCGTAACCCTGCGGTCTTACGGGAAGCCGATAGGGGACGAGAGAAGAAGACGGGACACGGGGAGTGCCTACAGGTGGCCACTGCGGAGCCGACACGCGACGACACCGGTCCGGGCCGAGGCACCGGCCCGCGAATACGGCTGCCCGCGCCGCACTCCGGCTCCCATGACCGGCTCGACCCCACCGGACCGGCCGGGAGCGCCGGGGTGCCCGGCGTGAAGCCTTCCCTCAAGGCCCGCCTCGACGCCCGTTTCGGCCCCCGCCTCGACCGGCTGCGCACCTGGCTGATGAACCACCTGGTGCTCTCCATGACCGTCCTGTCGGGCGGCCTGCACCTGCTCTGGTTCTTCGCGTTCGCGAACAGCGGCGGCGATCTGGCCGCGCAGGACGCGTGGGCGGAGTTCGTCGGCCGCCACCCGGACTCCGCGTACAACCTCGCCTGGTACGGCGGCATGCACCCGGTGTCGTACAGCGTGATCTCGCCGTATCTGATGTCGGTGCTCGGCGTGCGGACGACGATGATGATCGCCGGGACGCTCTCGGCGGGCCTGCTGACGCTGGTCCTGCTGCGCTCGCGGCCGGTGAAGAACCCGGTGCTGCCCGCGCTGATCGGCGTGATCGCGCTGCTGTGCAACGCGGCGAGCGGCCGTGTCACCTTCGGCCTCGGCAACATGTTCGCGCTGGGCGCGGTGGCCGCCGTCTTCTGCTGGCCGCACAGGTGGCGGTACAAGCGGTGGGCGAAGGCGCTGGTCGCGGCGCCGCTGGCCGCGCTCGCGACGATGTCGTCCCCGGTCGCGGGCCTGTTCGTCGGCCTGGTCGCGGTCGCCCTGTTTTTGCAGAAGCGACGCCCGGGTGCGTGGGCGCTGGGCATCGCGCCGGCCGTCGTCGTCGGCGTGTCGGCGTGGCTGTTCCCGTTCTCCGGGACACAGCCGATGTCGATCGGCTCCGCGTCGCTGCCGTTCATCTACTCGGTGATCGTCCTCTTCGCCGTGCCGAAGGACTGGAAGACGGTCCGGATCACGGCGGCGGTGTACGGGCTGTTCGTGCTCGGCGTGTGGATCGTCAGCTCGCAGATCGGCTCCAACATCACCCGGCTCGCGATGCTGTTCGGCGGGGTCGTGGTGGCGTGCGCGCTGCCGTTCGCGGTGCCGCGCAGCCGTAAGTGGTACGCGCTGGTGATCGCGACGGTCGGGTTCGTGGTGTGGGTCGGCTTCAAGTCGGTCGACGACATCGTCCGGACGACCCCGGCCGCCTCCTGGGCGCGCGAGCTGGCGCCGCTGGTGAACGAGTTGCAGCAGGTCGGCGCCGGGAAGGGCCGGGTGGAGGTAGTACCCGCGCGCTCGCACCGCGAGGCGTCGGCGCTCGCGCCGTACGTGAACCTCGCGCGCGGGTGGAACCGGCAGGCCGACATGAAGCGCAACCCGCTCTTCTACGACGACACCCTCAACTCCGCGAACTACCACGAATGGCTCAAGCGGTGGGCCGTGCACTTCGTCGTCGTACCCAAGGACGCCCCGGACGGGGACGGCGCGGAGCGCGAGCGCGAGTTGGTGCAGCGGGGTCTGCCCTACCTGAAGCAGATCTGGGGCGACGCCAACTGGCAGCTCTTCCGGGTCAACGACCCGGCGCCGCTCGCCGAGCCCGACGCCGTGGTCCAGCGGGCCGAGCAGGGCGAGATGACGATCGACGTGAAGCGGGCCGGGCGGGTCCTGGTCAAGATCCCCTACTCCCCCTGGCTGAGCATCGTCGACGCCGAGGGCAAGAGCCTCAAGGCCCCCCAGGAGACCGAAGCCTCCAAGCACCGCGAGGAGGGGGAGCCGAAGGTCTACGAGAACCTCCACGGGTGCCTCTTCGAGACGGAGGAGGACGCGGAGGGGGACAAGTGGACGATGCTGGTCGCGCCCACGGCGGGGATCTACCGGCTGGCGGCGCCGTACCAGTTGCCCCGGGGGACGCCGTGTCCGGACGAGCTCAAGTAGTACCTGAGAGGGGTACTAGTACCTGAGGTCGGTACCAGTACCCGAGGGCTACCGCAGCTCCGCCACGTAGCGGTCGGTCCCCGGGATCGTCGGGATGAAGGGGGCCACCAGCTCCACCCGCCCCAGACCGGATTCCGTGACGGGGGTGTCGAGGTCGGCGTAGTGGTCCTGCCAGACGTCCCGGGGGTCCTGTTCGAGGAACCACAGGAGGGTCAGGCGGGTGTCGGTGCCCTTCACCTGCTTCACGTACGACATGCGGTCGACGGGCAGGGGGGTGGGCCGGAAGACCGTCACCAGCGCGGCGGGGGACGATCTCAGGGCGCGCGGGAGGTGGCGGGTGCGCAGCCAGTGGAGGAGGCCGGCGCGGCCCTCGGGGGTCTCGGCGTCGATCACCTCCAGGATCAGCCCCTGGTAGGGGTGGTCCAGGGCGTGGAAGTCGCGGGGGCCGGCCGCGCCGTCGCGGTAGACCGTCGTCTCGTGGTCCTGGAACGCCGTGAAGACGTGGGTGCGGTCCTGGTAGACGCGGGCGTCGTGGTTGAGGCGGCGGTTGATGGAGACCGTCCAGCGCATGTGCTCGGCGTAGCGGCCCTCGGTGATCCAGTAGGTGGAGAGGTAGCAGCCCTGGCCGACGGGCTGGGCGATCGCCGACTTCTCGGGGTAGCGCAGGAGTTGGAGGTCCCGGGTGGCGACCCAGCGGCGGCCCGCGTACATCCAGGGCATCGCCATCGCGCCGGCGTAGTAGTGGTCGTCCTCGTACCAGCGGTTGTAGGCGTACTCGTGGCCGGGGTGCGGTTCGACCATGGTGATCAGGGCGTGGCCGGGGTGGACGCCGTAGGGGCCCACGGATGCCAGCTCGGCGTACCGGGCGCCGGTCTCGGCCTCGCCGGGAGTGGTCTTGCCGGTGCTGTCCTCGCTCATGTGCGTTCCCCTTTCCTGCGCGCTCGCCCATACTCTGACGGTCCGTCAGACAATGCGGAAGTCTCAGGGAGGGCCCATGTCTCTGCTCCCCGGCAGGACCGTCGTCGTCTCCGGAGTCGGCGCGGGCCTGGGTCACCAGGTCGCGGCGGCCGTCGTACGGGAAGGGGGCAACGCGGTCCTGGGTGCGCGGACCGAAGATCGACTCGCCAAGTCCGCGCGGGACATCGATCCCGGTGGGGCGCACACCGCGTTCCTGTCCACCGACATCACCGACGAGCAACAGTGCGGCGCGCTCGCCGAGTTGGCGGTGTCGCGGTTCGGGGGGATCGACGCCGTCGTCCAGGTCGCCGCCTGGGACTCCTACTTCGGGGGTGTCGAGGACGCCGACTTCGAGACCTGGCGGTCCGTCATGGACGTGAATCTGCTGGGGACGCTGCGGATGACGCGGGCCTGCCTGCCCGCACTGAAGGAGGGGGGCGGGGGCGCGGTCGTGTTCATCGGGACGCAGTCCGCCGTGGCGGCGCCGTCACAGGTGAAGCAGGCGGCGTACGCGGCGTCCAAGGGGGCGCTGACGAGCGTGATGTACTCGCTGGCAAGGGAGTTGGGGCCGTACCGGGTGCGGGTGAACACCGTGCTGCCGGGGTGGATGTGGGGGCCGCCGGTCGAGGCGTACGTGCGGTTCACGGCGCAGACGGAGGGGGTACCCGAGAGTGAGGTGCTGGGGCGGCTCTCGGGGCGGATGGCGTTGCCGGAGCTGGCGACGGACGGGGACGTGGCGGACGCGGCGGTGTTCCTGGCGTCGTCGCGGGCGCGGGCGATCACGGGGCAGTCGCTGCTGGTGAACGCGGGGGAGCTGATGCGCTGAGCGGGTCCTCACCGGCCGGTCGGCCCGCACTTCGGCGGCGTGTTCGACGCTGCGTTCGACGGTGAATTCGGCGTTCACGTACAGGAATCGAAGTCATCTCGCCGAACGATTTTACTCCTCCTTGACCATCCCTGCGCTTGCCGTGAGCACACCATCACACCCAGAGTTCACATGCCTGCCCTGCCTGTCTGCTGCGAACCCCCACGTTGACGGCGAACCCTGGAAGGGGGCACATGAACGGTCTCGACTGGGCCGTGCTCATCGGCTACTTCGGTGTGATGGTCGCCATCGGAGTCTGGTCGCACAAACGGGTCGACGACGTCAGCGACTTCTTCACCGCGGGCGGCAAGATGCCGTGGTGGCTCTCCGGTATCTCCCACCACATGTCGGGCTACAGCGCGGTGATGTTCACCGGGTACGCCGGCATCGCCTACACCTACGGGGTGACCTCCTTCGTCACCTGGTCCTTCCCGATCGCCCTCGGGATCGCGATCGGCTCGAAGCTGTTCGCGCCGCGCATCAACCGGCTGCGCTCCCGCCTCCACGTCGCCTCCCCGCTGGAGTACCTGAAGAACCGGTACGACCTCAAGACGCAGCAAGCACTCGCCTGGTCGGGCATGCTGCTGAAGATCGTGGACGTCGGCGCCAAGTGGGCGGCCATCGCGACCCTGTTGTCGGTGTTCACCGGCATCTCGCTGAACCAGGGCATCCTCATCACCGGCACGATCACCGCCGTGTACTGCACGATCGGCGGCCTGTGGGCCGACGCGCTCACGGAGTTGGGGCAGTTCGTCATCCAACTCCTCGCCGGTGTCGCGATGTTCATCGCCGTCATCGTCGAACTCAACGACAGGAACATCGGGTTCCTCGGCGCCTGGGACGAACCCGCGCTCCAGGGCCACGGCAAGCCGCTCGTCGGGCCGTACGGCACGGTGTTCCTGCTCGCGTTCCTCTTCATCAAGCTGTTCGAGTACAACGGCGGCATGCTCAACCAGGCCCAGCGGTACATGGCCACGCCCACCCCGAAGGAGGCCGAGCGCTCGGCGCGGCTGTCGGCGCTGCTGTGGCTGGTCTGGCCGGTCGTGCTGTTCTTCCCGATGTGGATGTCGCCGCTGCTGGTCGAGTCGAAGAAGCCGGACGGCTCCGACTCCTACGGCCTGATGACCGAACAGCTCCTGCCGCACGGCCTGTTGGGGCTCGTCATCGTCGGCTTCTTCTCCCACACGATGGCGATGTGCTCCTCCGACGCCAACGCGATCGCCGCCGTGTTCACCCGGGACTGCGCGCCGGTCATCTGGAAACGGGCCCGAACCTGGAACCAGGAACAGGGACTTCGCGTCGCGCGCATCGCCACCGTCGTCTTCCTCGGCCTCTCGATGGCCGCGGCGACCCAGGTCAACTCCCCCGCGTTCAAGGACATCATCACCGTCGTCATCAAGTGGGTCGCCGGTCTGATGGGGCCGATGGCCATCCCGATGATGCTCGGGCTGCTGCGGCCGTTCCGCCGCTCCGGTCCGACGGCGGCGCTGACCAGCTGGTCGATGGGGCTGCTGGCGTTCTGGCTCGTCAACTACCCGATCAACTGGAACGTCGACGGCGGCGTACCTCTCCAGTATCAGGTGTCGGTCCCCCTCGCGGTCTCGCTCGTCCTCTACATCGTCATCGGGTTCATCCGGCCCGAGGACACCCCCGGCCGGCTCGCGATCATCGAGAAGATCAACTCGGACGACGACGCGGCGGCGGCCGTCGTACCCGACCAGCGGGATTCGGTGCCCGCACCGCGCACCTGACCTCCGCACCGCCCCCGGAACCGGGCCCCGCTGCTCACGGGGCCCGGTTCCGGCGTGTGGAAGACCGTGCCGGACCAGTGCGCAGAAACAGTGAGAGGACGGCCGAAAACCTTTGCGCTTCGGGCACAGGGGGCATACCGAGCAGCCCCTCAACTCCCCGTCCCCGTTCGATTACAGTGGCGAATCGTGTCGTACGGACGGCGGACGGTGTCGCGGGAGGCTTGGTGGTGGGTACGGCGGCCGGGCCCATCTGGGGCCGTACGGAGCAGCAGGACTTCCGTAGCCGGGTACGCGGCACCCTGCTGGGCGGCGCCCTCGGGGACGCCCTGGGCGCCCCGGTGGACCGGGCCTCCGGGGAGGACATACTCCAGACGTACGGGGTGGAGGGCGTCGTCGACCTGGTCCCCGCGTACGGGCGGCGCGGCGCGATCACCCATCTCACCCAGCTCACCCTGTTCACGGTCGACGGCCTGATCCGCGCCCAGGTCCGCCGCGACACCGGCGCCTGGCATCCCCCCACAGACCTACATCGCGCGTATCTGCGCTGGGCGGCCACCCAGCGCGACTGGGGTCCCGACCTACGCCGCAAGGACGACGGCTGGCTGGCCCGAGAGGAGTGGCTGTACGCCCGCCGCGACCCGACGCGCGCGCTGCTGCTCGGCCTCGGGGACGACCGGATGGGCACCCTCGAATCGCCGAAGAACCCGGCGGCGGACGGCCCGGAGGCGCTCGGCCGCTCGGCGCCGTTCGGTCTGCTGGTCGGCTGGGAGCCGCAGCTGGTGGCGCAGCTCGCGGTGGAGTGCGCGGCGCAGACCCACGGCCATCCGGCGGCCTACCTCGCGGCGGGCGCGTACGCGGTCGTCGTCCACGCGCTGGCCAGGGGCGACAGTCTCGACAGCGCGGTGCAGCGGGCGCTGTCCCACCTGTCGGCGCGGCCCGGCCACGAGCCGGTGTCGGAGGCGCTGCAACGGGGGCTCGGCGCGGTGAGGCAGGGGCTGCCGACGCCCGTGCGGGTCGAGGAACTCGCCGGTGGCGGCAGCGCGCCCGAGCTGCTGTCCGCCGCCGTGTACTGCGCGCTCGTCGCCGAGGACGTCCGGCACGGGCTGCGGCTCGCCGTCAACCACGGCGCCCCCTCCGCCGCGACGGCCTCCCTCGCGGGGTCGCTCCTCGGCGCGCTGCACGGGGAGACGGCGCTGCCCCCGGCGTGGCTCGCGGAGCTGGAGGGGCGGCCGACGCTGCTGGAGATCGCCGACGACTTCGCGATGGAGATGACGCAGGGGCCGGCGCTGCACAACCCGGCGGGGGCGGCGCCGGGGTGGCTGGCCCGGTACCCGAGAGGTAGCGGGGTAGAGCTGGGGTAGGGGGTGGAGCCGGGGTGGAGGGCGGGCGGCGCCGCAGCGGCCGCCGTACGTCTCGGGTACTACCCGGGTACTACCCGACTGCTACTCGACGACCCTGACCCTGGTCTCCGTCGCCCCGAACGCCCACAGCGCCGCGCCGTCCTCCTTGTGGAGGCGGATGCCGCCGGTCTGTGTGCCGGCGGGGGCGGGCGGCGGGGAGGAGCCGTCGACGGCGTTGGAGAAGGCGATGTTGATGCCGGACTTCACCGTGAAGTAGACGACGTGCTCGACGGCGACCCCGTCGGAGCCGGTGGTCGCGGGCGTGCGCACGGAGATCGTGTACGTCCCCGGGGCGGGGTCGACCGTGCCGGGCCAGACGTCGAAGGTGCGGCGGGACCGGTCGTCCGCGTCGACCAGCCAGACCCGGTCCGCGGAGAGCGAGTAGACGATACGACGCCCCGTGCCCGACTTGGCGGGTAGTCCCGGGGTACTGGGCGTGGACGCCTCCGGAGCCACCGACTGCCGGGGCTTGGCCGTCGGCTTGGAGCTGGCGGCGGCCGTCGGGTGAGGGTGCACGCCGTTGTCCGCCTCGATCGCCAGGAAGCCCACGCCGACGATCGCCCCGGCCGTCAGACCGGTGACCCAGACCCACGAGGGAAGCCGCAGGGCAGGCACGGGCACGCAACTCCTCAGTATCCGACCCCCGCACCTCGGGGGTCGGATCATCCTACTGTGGAGCGCCTGTCCGCCGGGCCGGTACCGGTCCCTCCCAGGTACCGTTCCAAGATCGCGACCGGCGCTCCACCAGGGTCAGTCGAGGACCGGCAGCAGCTCCGGGAGGTGCCCGTCGGACGCCTGGGCCGCCCGCTGCCGCTCGGCCGGGACCTCGCCGTACAGCGTCGTACGCGGCTTCGCCGGACGCCCCGCCGCCTCGGCGACGGCGATCAGGTCACGGACCGACTTGTACGAGCCGTACGACGAGCCCGCCATCCGCGAGATGGTCTCCTCCATCAGCGTGCCGCCGAGGTCGTTGGCGCCGGAGCGCAGCATCTCGGCGGCGCCCTCGGTGCCCAGCTTCACCCAGCTGGTCTGGATGTTGGGGATCCACGGGTGCAGCAGGAGCCGGGCCATCGCCGTCACCGCGCGGTTGTCCCGGATCGTCGGACCGGGCCGCGAGATGCCCGCCAGGTACACGGGCGCGTTGGTGTGGATGAACGGCAGCGTCACGAACTCCGTGAATCCGCCGGTGCGTTGCTGGATCCCGGCGAGCGTGCGGAGGTGGCCGAGCCAGTGGCGCGGCTGGTCGACGTGGCCGTACATCATCGTCGAGGACGTCCGGATGCCCAACTCGTGGGCGGTGGTGACGACTTCGATCCAGGTCGCGGCCGGGAGCTTGCCCTTGGTGAGGATCCAGCGGACCTCGTCGTCGAGGATCTCGGCGGCCGTGCCGGGGAGCGTGTCAAGTCCCGCCTCCTTGGCCCGAGTCAGCCACTCGCGGATCGAAAGCCCGGTGCGTGTCGCGCCGTTGACGACCTCCATCGGCGAGAAGGCGTGGACGTGCATGCCCGGGACTCGCTCTTTGACCGCCTTGGCGATGTCGAAGTAGGCGGTGCCCGGCAGGTCGGGGTGGATGCCGCCCTGCATGCAGACCTCAACGGCCCCGAGATCCCACGCCTGTTGGGCGCGGTCGGCGACCTGGTCCAGGGAGAGGGTGTAGGCGTCGGCGTCCGTGCGGCGCTGGGCGAACGCGCAGAAACGGCAGCCGGTGTAGCAGACGTTGGTGAAGTTGATGTTCCGGGTGACGATGTACGTGACGTCGTCGCCGACCGCCGACTTCCGTACGTCGTCGGCGATCTGGGTCAGCGCGTCCAGCGCGGGGCCGTCCGCGTGGAAGAGCGCCAGCGCCTGCGCGTCGGTCAGCTTCGTCGGGTCGTCGGCCGCCGTCGCCAGGGCCTGGCGTACGTCGGTGTCGATGCGCTCGGGGACCATGCCGGGGGCGGCGGCCTCGCGGAGTTCGGACCAGTCGCCGTACACCTCGTCGAAGTCCTCGCGGCGGTCGGACGTACGGCCCTCGGTGTCGATCGTGCGGTGCAGGTCCGTGCGGCCGGTGGCCTCGAAGACCTCCTCGGGCTCCTGCCAGGGGCGGCCCTCGACGACGGCGTCCGGGACCGCGAGGCCGGTGGCGGGGTCGGCGAGCGCGCGGACGTGCGGGAGGAGGCGGGGGTCGAGCCAGGGCTCGCCTCGGGTGACGAACTCCGGGTAGACGCACAGGCGTTCACGCAAGGAGAAGCCGGCCGCCTCGGAGCGGCGGGTCAACTCCTCGATCTGCGGCCAGGGTCGCTCGGGGTTGACGTGGTCGATGGTGAGCGGGGAGACGCCGCCCCAGTCGTCGATGCCGGCGCCGATGAGGCGCTCGTACTCGCCGTCGACCAGGTTCGGCGGGGCCTGGATGTTCGCGGAGGGGCCGAGGATCAGGCGGGACACCGCCACCGCCGCGACCAGTTCGTCGAGTTCGGCGTCCGGCATGCCGCGCATCGCCGTGTCCGGCTTGGCGCGGAAGTTCTGGATGATGAGTTCCTGGATGCCGTGGTGCGCGCGGGAGACCTTGCGCAGCGCGAAGAGGGACTCGGCGCGCTCCTCGTACGTCTCGCCGATGCCGATCAGCAGACCCGAGGTGAAGGGCACGGAGGAGCGGCCGGCGTCCTCCAACACCCTTAGCCTGACGGCCGGTTCCTTGTCCGGGGAGCCGTAGTGGGGGCCGCCGGGCTCGGACCACAGGCGGGTGGCCGTCGTCTCCAGCATCATGCCCATGCTCGGCGCGACCGGCTTGAGGCGCTGGAGGTCGGTCCAGGACATCACGCCGGGGTTGAGGTGCGGGAGCAGGCCGGTCTCCTCCAGGATGCGGATGGAGATGGCTCTCACGTAGGCGATGGTGTCGTCGTACCCGTGCGCGTCGAGCCACTCGCGCGCCTCGGGCCAGCGGTCCTCCGGCTTGTCGCCCAGGGTGATGAGGGCTTCCTTGCAGCCGAGGGAGGCACCCTTGCGAGCTACGTCGAGTACCTCGTCGGGGGACATGAACATGCCGTGGCCGGCACGGCGGAGTTTGCCCGGCACCGTGACGAAGGTGCAGTAGTGACACTTGTCGCGGCACAGGCGGGTCAGGGGGATGAAGACGCTCTTGGAGTACGTGATGACGCCGGGGCGGCCGGCCGCCGCGAGGCCCGCGTCCCGCACGCGTGCGGCACTCGCCGTGAGGTCGTCGAGAGCCTCGCCGCGCGCCTGGAGCAGCACAGCCGTCTCGGACACGTCGAGGGCGACGCCGTCCCGGGCGCGTTTGAGGGCGCGACGCATGGAGTTCTCGGTGGGGCCGGTTCCCGAGGTCGCGGAAGTCGTCATCCTTTGAGCATACGTTCGAGGTCATGGGAGGTGCGGGGGTGCTCGGTGGGGAGTGGGGGCGGGCGTGCACCTCTGGTCCTGTCGCTCTTGAGTACTAGTACCCAGGGGGTGTACGCAGTCGTACCGATGCCGGGGGTCGCGGCTCCCGCCTACGGTCCTGGCATGTCCGTGGAGATCACGCCCGACGCCGTACCCGTCCGATCCGCCGCCGCCCGGGTGGGGCAGGCCGCGGGGATCGGCTGTGCCGCGCTCGTCGCCGTGCCGCTGTTCCTCGGGCTCGCCCTGCTCGTCTGGCTCGCGCTGGTGACGAAGGACGCGTCGGACTTTCCCCGGGTCGCGCCCCAGGAGATGGCGGACCGGGCGGCCGCGAACTCCCAGGAGGCGTACGGGGTGCTGGGGTTCACGCGCACGATCCCCCACGGCGTCGCGGATCTCGGGGTCTCCGCCGAGAACACCCTGAGCTCCGACCTCTGCTACCGGGGCGGGCTGACGGACGAGGTCGTCGACGGGGCCTACACCCTGAGCCACAGCTGGGCGCTCGACCACGTCACCGCCGGGCAGGCGGTCCCCGGGCTGCGCCGGCTGCGTACGCATCTCGCGGACACCGGCTGGGACATCACGTCCTACCGGGAGAACGTGTCCGGGGACTACTGGAGCCTGTTCGCCTCACGCTCGGACGGTGAGGAGCGGGTGTCCTTCGGCTGGTCCGCGAAGAGCGGCTACTTCAGTGGCGGCTCCGTCACGCCCTGTGCGATGGCTCCCGGCTGGCAGACCGGGGACGGCGACCCCACCGGCGACCTCAGGTGGCCGCCGCCCCTCACCCCGTCCCCCTCACACGTACGGAGCCAGCTCGTCCAGTACCCGTAGTACCTCGGTCTCCCCCGCCGGAGGCAGCTGCACGACCGCCTCCTCGATGCCCAGCTCCCCGTAGTACTCAAGTTTTCCCCGGGTAGGCACTACGGCGTACGGCACGACCTCCAGCTCCGCCGGTTCCCGCCCCGCCTCCGCCCACGCCGCGCGCAGCGCCGGCAGCGACTCGCCGAGCCCGCGTCCGCCGATCGGGAGCCAGCCGTCGGCGTACTCGCAGATGTGGGCGAACAGCTTGGGCCCGGCGCCGCCGCCGATGAGGGTGCGGGGCCCGACGACCGGCCCGCGCGGCTTGCGCACCGGTTTGGGGTACGCCAGGGACGGCCGTACGCTCCCGAACTCGCCCTCGTACCCGGTCGGTTCGTCGGACCACAGGGCCCGCATCAACGCCATCCGGTCCCGCACCAGTTCCCGCCGGGTCCGCCACTCGACCCCGTGGTCGGCGGCCTCCTCGACGTTCCACCCGTACCCGAGCCCGAGCGTCAGCCGCCCGCCGGACAGATGGTCGACGGTGGCGATCTGCTTGGCGAGGTCGATCGGGTCATGCTGGGCGACGAGCGTGATCCCGGTCCCCAGCCCCAGCCGCTCGGTCACGGCGGCGGCCTGCGCGAGCCCCACGAACGGGTCCAACGTCCGCGTGTACTCCCTGGGTAGCCCCCCACCTGCGGGGTACGGCGTAACTCTCTCGACCGGGATGTGCGTGTGCTCCGGCAGATAGAGCCCGGCGAACCCCCGCTCCTCCAGCTCCCGCGCGAGACGCGTGGGAGTGATGGTCTCGTCGGTGAGGAAGATCGTGACCGAGATACGCATACGACGGCCTTTCCGGATGTACGGCGGTGCGGGCGAGGATGCCGCCCTCATCTGTACCCGGAACTACCCGAACTGTCCATACCGACCGGTCGGAATCACAGGGAGTCGGCGTGGCTCATACCTGCCCCCATCCGGACGGCCTCGCACCCCGATTCCCTTGGCTTCCCCCGGAGTTCACCCCTCTCCCCCACACTGACCCCATGTGCGACGACGCTCACGAGATCGGCAGACGTGCCCTGTTCGTGACGGGTGCTGCTGCGGCGATGACTGTCGGGGGGATGAGTTTCGCCTCCGCCGAGGGACAAGGGCAGGCGACGAAGAGCCTGCGAGGGACGTTGCCCACGGGGGCGCCGGACTTCGTGTACGTGCCGGTCGAAGTTCCGGCGGCGGTACGCGAGTTGAGGGTGGCGTACAGCTATGACCGGCCGGCCGTGCCCACCGGGACCGCCGGGAACGCCCTGGACATCGGGCTGTTCGACGAGCGCGGTACGGAGTTGGGCGGGCGGGGCTTCCGGGGGTGGTCCGGCGGGGCCCGTACGGAGTTCTTCGTGCGGGCGGACGACGCGACTGCGGGGTACGTCCCGGGGCCGATCCGCGCGGGTACGTGGTACGTCGCACTGGGGCCGTACACCGTGGCCCCGCAGGGGCTGGCGTACGAGATCACCGTCACTCTCACGTATGGGGCACCAGGTCATACCCCCAGGCCCGTCTATCCGCCGGAGCGCGCGCGGGGCCGGGGACGTGCCTGGTACCGGGGCGACTGCCACCTGCACTCCTGGTACTCCGACGGCCGCCGCACCCCCGCCGAGATCGCGGCGCTGGCGCGGGCCGCCGGGCTGGACTTCATCAACACCTCCGAGCACAACACCCATGCGGGGCACGGGCATTGGGCCGACCAGGCCGGCGACGACCTGCTGATCCTGCTCGGCGAGGAGGTCACCACCCGCAACGGCCACGTCGTCGCACTCGGCACCGACCCCGGCACGTTCGTCGACTGGCGCTACCGGGCCCGCGAGAACCGGTTCGGACGGTTCGCCCGGCAGATCCGCCGCGCGGGAGGGCTCGTCGTCCCCGCGCACCCGCACGCCACCTGCATCGGCTGCGCCTGGAAGTTCGGGTTCGGCGAGGCGGACGCGGTGGAGGTGTGGAACGGCCCCTACACCCCGGACGACGAGGTCGCGGTCGCCTCCTGGGACGCGACGCTGGTCGCCGCCGTGCGGGAGGGCCGCGACTGGCTCCCGGCGATGGGCAACAGCGACGCGCACCGCGACCCGGACGTGGTGGGACTGCCCCAGACCGTGGTCCTCGCGGACGACCTGACCCGGCAGGCGATCCAGGAGGGCATCCGCGCCGGACGGTCGTACATCGCGGAGTCCCAGGGCGTCTCGGTCGCCCTCACCGTCACCGGCCCGCGCGGGGAGCACGCGGGTATCGGGGAGCGGCTCGCGGTCGCGCCGGATACCCCTGTGGTCGTACACGTGGAGGTCTCAGGGGTGACGGGCTGCACGGTCCGGCTCGTCACCGACGAGGGCGTCCTGTTCACCGGCGGCCCCGTCGGCGGCTCGGGGACGGGGGTCTTCGAGTGGCGTACGACACCGTCATACGCGGCGTACGTACGGGCGGAGGTCCGGCATCCGGCGACGTCGGCGCCGCTGCCGGGACCGTTGGCGGCGCTGACCAACCCGGTGTTCCTGGGGCGCGGGCGGGGCTGAGCAGCGCGGGGTCGGCCGGGGTGGCGCGCGGTGCGGAGACCTCGGAGGGAGAATCGGTGGGGATACCTGAGAGGTACCGGACCACACGCGTCGCACCCCTGCCCCTCGCCCACCGCCCCCAGCTCCCGCCCCGACCAGTCAGGCCCCCCATGCCCACCCTCACCGACCGCCGCTTCCGGATCACCACCGCCGTGCAGCGCCGCCTCAACCCGCTCATCCGCAGGCTCCCGCTCCAGCCCGTCCTGGAGACCACCGGCCGTACCTCCGGACTACCCCGCCGCACCCCGCTCGGTGGCCGCCGGATCGGGGACTCCTTCTGGCTGGTGTCGGAGTTCGGGGACCGCTCGCAGTACATCCGGAACATCAAGGCCGACCCGAGGGTCAGGGTCCGCATCCGGGGCCGCTGGCACGCCGGTACGGCGCACATCCTCCCGGACGACGACGCGGTGGCCCGGCTGCGCAGTCTGCCGAGGCTGAACAGCACGGCGGTACGAGTCCTGGGGACCGACCTGCTGACGGTACGGGTGGACCTCCACACGGACTGACCTCGGTCAGACCCGCGCCCCGGTCACCCCCGTACCCGGGCAGTACCCGTGTAGTACCCGCACCACCTCACCCCGGCAGCCTCACCCCCTCGCCCGCGCCCCCTTCACCCCGCCCGCCGGTACAGGTCCTCCACCAGTTCCACCACCGCCTCCGGCACCCGCAGCGTGGGGAAGTGGTCGCAGTGGCTCTCCCGCACCAGCCGGCACCCGGGGATCAGCGAGGCGATGACCTCGTTGCGCTTGACGACGACCGGCTGGTCCAACTCCCCCAGCAGCAGCGAGCACGGCATGGACAGCTCGCCCAACCGCTCGTAGCAGGAGGGAAGTTGGTCTTCGTGCGCGTACGAGGTGAACCACCCGGGCAGCACCGCCCGCAGCAACCGCCATGCCTCGCGGTCGGGCGGCGTCCCGGCCCTCCCCCACCACGTCATGCCAAGATCCGCCAGCCCGTCGAGATCCCCGGCGAGCGCCAACGGCTCGACCTGCGCGGCGAGTTCGGGCGGATCGGGCTCGGGGTATCCGGCCACTCCGGGGACGAGCAGCCCCAGCGCGGCGATCTGCTCGGGGTGGTCCAGCGTGTAGGCGACAGCGGTGGACCCGCCCATGCTGTTGCCGACCAGCACGGCACGCTCCACGCCGAAGTGGTCGAACACGACGGCGAGATCGAGGTCCTGCCGGTACGAGGAGGTCGGCGCGGGGGACCGCCCGTACCCCCGGACGTCGTACCGGATGACCCGGTGGCGCTCGGCGAGCGGGCCGAGCACGGGCTCCCAGATCTCGGAGGACCCGACGCCGGGGTGCAGCAGGACCAGGGGCGGCCCGTCGCCGTCGCCCCGCTCCTCGGCCCAGACCTCGCCGCCGTCGACCGCGATCATGACGCCCGCTACATCACCCATGCCCCGATACTGCCCCATACGGCGGCATCGCGCCCGGCGGAAAACGGACGGTGACCGCCCTCGGAAACAAGCCGCGCACACCGGCCGTACTCCGGTCGCACGCCCCACGACGGCCCCCGCACGCCCTACCCCGGACCGAGCCCCACCACCTCACCCGGCGGCGCCCCCTCACCCCGGCCACACGATCGCCTGCACCTCGCTGTACGCATGCAGCGCGTACGACCCGACATCCCGCCCGACCCCGCTCCTCTTGAACCCCCCGAACGGCGCCTCCATGTTCCGCCCGACGGTGTTGACCCCGACTCCCCCGGCCCGCAGCCGCCGCGCGACGCGGAACGCGCGGGCGACGTCACCGGACCAGACGTAGTCGATGAGCCCGTACTCGGAGTCGTTGGCGAGGGTGATCGCCTCCTCCTCGTCGTCGAAGGGGAGGACGGCGACGACGGGCCCGAAGATCTCCTCGCGGACGGCCCGCATGTCGTTGGAGCAGTCGGCGAGGACGGTCGGCCCGAGGTAGAAGCCCCGCTCGGGAAGGTCAACAACCTTGCCCACCAGGGGCGTTGCCCCCTCCCTGACGGCCGACTCGACGTACGCCCGCACCCGGTCGCGGTGGGCGGCGCTGATCACCGGCCCCATGACGGTCCCGGCCTCCCGGGGGTCCCCCAGCGTCAAACGCCCGGCGTAGGCGACGAGTTGCTCAACAAGCCTGCCGTACACACCCCGTTGGACAAGCACCCGGGTGGGCGCCGTGCAGATCTGCCCGCTGTAGAAGGAGAACGTCGTCCCGATCCCCGCGACCGCCGAGCCCAGATCCGCGTCGTCGAACACCAACGCCGCGCCCTTGCCGCCGAGTTCCATGAGCTGGCGTTTCATGCCCCGCCCGCACACCTCGGCGATCCGTACGCCGACGGCGGTGGACCCGGTGAAGCTGACCATGTCGACGTCGGGGGAGGAGACGGTCGCCTCCCCGACCTCGACCGCCTCTCCGGAGACCACGTTCACGACGCCGGGCGGCACCCCGGCCGCCTCCAGGATCTCCGCCATCCGGTAGACGGAGAGCGGGTCTTGGGGTGCGGGTTTCACGACGACCGTGTTGCCCATGGCGAGTGCGGGCGCGATCTTCCCGGCGGGGTTGGCCCAGGGGTTGTTGTAGGAGGTGATGCAGGTGACGACGCCGACGGGCTGCCGGATCGCGAGCGCGCCCATCACGGCGGCCTTCCCCATCGGCCCGGCCTCGTTGATCTGCGGGGCGATGGCCCACTCGGTGGGTTCGACGTGGCTGTAGCGCCTGAACCGGGCAGCGGCGACGCCGAGTTGCATGCCACGGACGGTCGGGACGGTCGCCCCGGTCTCGGCGCACGCGAGGCCGGTGAGGTGCGCGCGCCGGGCCAGGATGAGGTCGGCGGCGCGGGCCAGGACGGCCGCCCGCTCCTCGGGGCGGGTCCGCGACCAGCTCTCGAACGCCGAACTCGCCGCCGCGCAGGCGTCCTTGGCCTGTGCGGCGGACGCCTCGGGCGCGAGGCCGACGACGTCCTCGGTCGCGGGGTCGATCACCTCGTAGTGCCCGCCGTCCGGTTCGACCCACTCTCCGGCGACGAACAGCCGCTGTCCGTCGGTCACTTGGTGCTCACCGTGCGCGTGTCGGTCCCGGAGCGCAGCACCTTGCCGGGTACGGCTCCGGTGACGACGTCGTCGCGGATGGACTCGACTCCGTTGACCCATACGGCCGTTATACCGATCGCCTTGGAGTCGAGCCGGGGACTGTCGCCCGGCAGGTCGTGGACGAGGGTGGCCTTCGCGGCGTCGATGCGTTCGGGATCGAAGAGGACGAGGTCCGCGTGGAACCCCTCCTCCACACGCCCCCGTTGACGCAGCCCGAAGAGCTGGGCGGGGTCGTCGGTGAGCATCTTCACCGCCTGCTCCAGCCCGACCAGCTTGCGTCCGCGCAGGCAGTCGCCGAGGAAGCGGGTCGTGTACGGCGCCCCGCACATGCGGTCGAGGTGCGCGCCGGCGTCGGAGCCGCCGAGGAGGACGTCCTCGTGCCGCCAGGTCTCCGCCCGAAGCGCCCAGGAGGCGGGGTCGTTGTCGCGCGGCATCGGCCAAAGAACCGTACGCAGACGGTCGTTGGAGCAGATCTCGACGAGGGTCGCGAAGGGGTCCTGGCCGCGCTCGGCGGCGATGTCGCGGACGACGCGCCCGGTGAGGCCCTCGTTCTGAGGGCTGTAGGTGTCGCCGATGACGTACCGCCCGAAGTCGGCGAGCCTGCGGAAGACGCCCGCCTCCTTGGACCGGGCGCGGCGCAGGAGTTCGGCGCGGACGTCGGGGTCGGCGAGCTTCTCGATGCGTTCGGGGACGGGCAGTCCGAGGACCGGGCCCCAGCCGGGGATGAGGTTGAGCGCGCAGAACGTGCCGAGGGACATGTTCATCGGGGTGAGGATCGGCATGGTGAGGGCCACGATGCGGCCACCGGCCTTGCGGGCGCGCTCACTTGCGTGCAGTTGCCGGGGGACGCGGTCGGGGACCTCGGCGTCGATCGTGAGGACGTTCCAGTTGATCGCCCGTCCGGCGGCGGCGGACATGTCGACGAGGAGGTCGATCTCGGCGTCGCTGAACTGGTCGAGGCAGCCGGCCACGATGGCCTCGATCTGGGTGCCCTCGTGTTCGCCGACCGCCCTGGAAAGGGCGATGAGTTCGGCGGGCAGCGCGTGCCGGGAGGCGACCGGCCGGCCGTCGCCGTCGGAGTGGGTGGTGGACTGGGTGGTGGAGAAGCCCCAGGCTCCGGCGTCCATCGCGTCGTGCAACAGACCGACGATGTCGGCGAGTTGCCGGTCGGACGGCCGGCCGCCCACCGCGTCGGCGCCCATCACGTGCCGCCGCAGGGCGCAATGCCCCACCATGAAACCGGCGTTGACGGCGATCCGCCCCTCCAGGGCGTCGAGGTACTCCCCGAAGGAGTGCCAGCTCCAGGGCGTCCCCTCCTCCAGGGCGACCAGCGACATGCCCTCGACCTTGGACATCATCCGCCGTGTGTAGTCGGCGTCTTCGGGCCGCGCGGGGTTGAGGGGGGCGAGGGTGAAGCCGCAGTTCCCGGCGGCGACGGTGGTGACGCCGTGGTTGAGGGAGGGGGTGGCGTAGGGGTCCCAGAAGAGCTGGGCGTCGTAGTGGGTGTGCGGGTCGACGAAGCCGGGGCACAGAACGAGGCCGGTGGCGTCCTCGACTGTCCTGGTTTCCTCGGTGACTTCGCCGACGACCGCGATCCGGCCGCCCCGGATGCCGACGTCGGCGATCCGGGCCGGGCCACCGGAGCCGTCAACTACCGTGGCCCCTTTGATGACGTGATCGAGCATCAGCTCTCACGCCCCCTGACGGAACCGTGTCGTCCGGTGCACGGGGTCCGTGTCGATCTTCGGGATGACGTGCTCGCCGATGAGCCGGATGGTCTGGAGGGTCTGTTCCTTCGGTACGCCCACCGGGAGCCCGAAGCTCAGCTGGTCGGCGCCGGCCTGCTCCCAGCGCTTGCACTGCCGCAGCACCTCGTCCGGGTCGCCGCAGATCAACAGCTCTTCCTCGATGAGGAGTTCGACGAACTCGGGGGTGTACTCGGGCAGTGTCTCGGGCCAGACCGGGAAGCCCTCGGGGCGCGGGAAGGTGTCGTGGTAACGGAAGACGAGCGACGGCAGGTAGTGCAGTCCGCCGCTGACCGCGACCTGGATCGCCTCGTCGTGCGTGGGCGCGCAGATCGCCGTGGTCGTCACCATCACGTTGTCGTTGACGAAGTCCCCGACCGGTTCGGCGTCCACGATCGCCGTCTTGTACTGCTCCAGCACCCATTCCATGTCGGAGACCTTCTGGATGCTGAACCCCAGGACGCCCAGGCCCTTCCGGGCGGCCATCGCGTACGACGGGGGCGAGCCGGCCGCGTACCACATGGCCGGGTGGGACTTGCCGTACGGCTTCGGCAGGACCTTCCTCGGCGGCAACTGCCAGTGTTTGCCCTGGAATCCGGCGTACTCCTCCTGGAGCCACATCTTGGGGAACTCCGCGATGGTCTCCTCCCACAGCTCCTTCGTGTGGTTCATGTCGGTGACGCCCGGCATGAACCCGAGGATCTCGTGGGACCCGGCGCCGCGTCCGCTGCCGAACTCGAAGCGGTTGCCGGTGAGATGGTCGAGCATGGCGACCTTCTCGGCGACTTTCACGGGGTGGTTGACCGGCGCGAGCGGGTTGAAGATCCCGGAGCCGAGGTGGATCCGCTCGGTGGCGTGCGCGAGGTAGCCGAGGAACACCTCGTTGGCGGACAGGTGCGAGTACTCGTCGAGGAAGTGGTGCTCCGACGCCCAGGCGTACTTGAAGCCCGACCGGTCCGCCTCGATGACGTACTCGGTCTCCTCCATCAGCGCCTTGTGCTCCGCCAGCGGGTCCGTCTCGCCCCGCTTGCCGACATATCCCTGAACAAAGAGCCCGAATTCCAAGGAGGTTCACCGCCCCAAGACTGTTTCTGACGGACCGTCAGTCAACGAACTGCCGCCGACTCTGGCACCAGCCCCCGTAAGCGTCAATAGCTGACGAGTCGTCAGATGACGGAGACCCCCGCCAGCCAGCCACCGTCGATCACGAACGGCTGCCCCGTGATGTACGAGGAGTCCGCCGACGTCAGGAACAGCGCGAGGCGGGCCACCTCCTCGGGGCGTCCGATGCGGCCGAGGGGAACGAGCTTGCGGTACAGGCCGTCGAGCGCCTTCGAGGTCTCCTCGGGGTCCGAGCCCGGGTCCAGGAGCGAGGGGTTGGACATGGCCGTGTCGATCGCGCCGGGGCAGATCGCGTTGACGCGTATACCCCGGGGCGCCAGCTCCAGGGCGGCGACCCGGGTCAGCCCGAGGATCGCGTGCTTGCTCGCGGCGTACGCGCCGACCGCCGCCATGCCCGTGATCGCCGTGTACGAGGCGGTGTTGACGATCGTGCCGCCGTCCGCGAGGTCGGGGGCGACCGTCTTGATCCCGAGGAAGCAGCCGACCTGATTGACCCGCACGACCTGCATGAACTCGTCGAGGGGCGTGTCCGTGAGGGCGTTGAAACGCAGGATGCCGGCGTTGTTGACGAGGCCGTCGAGGCGGCCGTACGCCCGCTTGGCGGCGTCGGTCGCCGCGCACCAGGAGTCCTCCTCGCGGACGTCCAAGTGCACGTACAGGGCGCCGAGTTCGGCGGCGAGGGCCGCGCCCTGTTCGTCCAGGACGTCGGCCACGACGACCCGCGCCCCCTCGGCCGCGAAGAGCCGCGCCTCCTGCTCGCCCTGCCCTCGGGCCGCGCCCGTAACGATGACGACCCGGCCGTCCAACTTGCCCGTGCTGTCCATGGGACCCCCTCGGCATCGGTGGAGGTCAGCATCGTAACGCCGTACCTGATGAAGCGTCAGATACCTGTACGGCCGTTGCGTGAGCAATGTCACAGACCTGCGAGTCGGGATATTTGACCCTGTCGGCACCCATCGAAAGCCTTCGATAATCCTGGCGCGGAGGACAAAGAAGTCGCCAAGGAAGGGACAAGGCATGGCCAAGAGAAAGCTCCGGAACAAGAAGGTCCGATACGTCGCGATAGGTGCCGCGCTGGCGACCGGAGGCGCCATCATCACCCTGCTCCCCTCGGCGAACGCCGCCGACGAGCAGAAGACGCCGGAGCAGATCATGACGATGTGCGAGCGTTCGGCCGTGCTCAACGGGAAACAGCGCTCGGTCAGCGACTTCAACGGAGGGTTCGCCGACGGGTTCCAGGCCGACAACTGTGATTTCGTCGAGACGAACTTCGAGACCTTCGACGGCCCCACCGAGAAGGCGTCGATCGACTTCCCGAACTGCGAGCCGGGCGCCACGGAACCGTCCAAGGTGAAGATCGGCTGGACGGCGACGGTGGCCCAGGGAGAAGGAAAGTACACCGTGACCCAGCAGGGCGGCGGTGGCGGTCTTTTCGGTGCCATCAGCGGTTCGTGGGTGAAGCACAAGGGCACCTTGGACATGACCGTGGATTCGGCGACCGCCAGCGACACGGAAGAGCGTGAGGTTCCGGCCGGCAAGGTGCTGCACATGGAATTCACGCCGAAGATGCAGCGGATGACCGGCGAATGGCGCGTACGGATCGACGCGCGCTCGGCGACGACCGTCACGAACGCCACTCCGGAGAAGAACTTCGTCGCCCCGGACGTCGTCGAGGGCCCGCACATGCTGCCGGGCGCGGCCGGAGCGCCGGGCGTCGTCGACGGCGTGTCCAAGGCCGTCCTCGAAGACTGCTGAACCCTTTCCACCAGCCACTTCACCCCCTGGAGACCGTCATGGGCACCCGCACCAGAAAGCACCGCAGCCGCAAGAAGCGCATCACCCTGGCCCTCGCCCCGGTGGCCGCGCTCGCCGTCGCGATCCCGCTGATGAACTCCGCCGGCGCGGCGACGCCCAACGAGGTGTCGGCCGACTGCGCGGCGGATTCCGACAAGCTGGAGAACTGCGAGTTCGTCGACGTCCAGTTCAAGGCGAACAGCCTGGGAGCGAATGAGCGGGTCTCTCCCGTGACGAACAACTGCGGAAACACGACGGCGGCGTCGAAGGAGTTCGCGGTCAGCACCTCGGTGACCCGCAGCATCGAGCTGGAGGACGGCTTCACCGTGGAGGGCGGAACGAAACTCGCGAGTTCCGTCTTCGAGGTCGGTGTCCAGTTCTCCACCTCGGAGATCAACATCACCCGTGACGAGAAGACGACGGGCCTGAGTTTCTCGCGCACCGACACCGTCCAGCCCGACAGCATCGCCTTCTTCATGTGGTCGGCGAAGCGCACGGACGTGAGTGGATTCCTGCGCGCCACGTACAAAGAAGCCCAGGACGGACAGAAAGTCTTCTTCTCCCCGAGCGAAGGCGCCACGTCCGTGCACGTCTTCTATCCGCAGATCCTGAAGAACGGAACTCCGGACGGACGTCTGTGGCTGCGGAACGTGAAGTGCGGAACGCCTCAGGCGAACGGCATCCTGAACTCCGAGAACAGCATCCGGGTGGAGCCCGGACTCGACGAGGGCGGCACCAATGTGACGGACGTGGAAATCCCGGTGACGGAGATCAGCCAGTCCTAGCGGCGGACGTTCTCAGAAGCGAAGCACGGGCGTGGCACCCAGCCAGCGCAGGACCGCGTCCGTGCTTCCCCGCGCGTCGAGCTTCGCGTAGATGTTGCTGAGGTTGTTGCGCACGGTCTTCTCGCTGAGCCGCAGCCGCAGTCCGATCTCCTGGGCGCCGAGCCCGGTCGACAGCAGCTCCATGATCTGCCGTTCGCGCGGCGAGAGAAGGGCCCGCAGGCGCTCCACCGCGTCCCCTCCGGTGGGCGCCTCGCGGGCTCCCTCGCGCAGCGCCGCGCAGGCCGCCGGGGACAGGTAGGTGTGGCCGACGGTGGCCGCCATCACGGCCGAGGAGAGCATGCAGGTGCAGTAGTCGCCGTCGACCAGGTAGCCCGCGCCGCCGCGGAACACCTCGACGACGGTCTCGACGTCCCGCCGCCCGCTGACGACGATGACGGGCACCCCGCGCCCGGCCAGCGCGCCGGTCAACTCCGGGAGGGCGTGGGCGGGTTCGACGCAGCTGAGCAGGACGACGTCCAACGGCGTGTCCGCCAGCTTCCGGTAGGGCGGGTCTACCTGCCAGACCCGGCCCACGTACGAGTCGTCCGGCGCGGGCCAGTCGGCGTGCGGCCAACTGGTGCCCTCCGCGCAGGCGAGAGCGACGGAGAGTCTTTCGGAGGAGCTCACTGTGGGGGGTCCTTCCGCCGGAACAGCGACGTCCGTACGTTCGTACATACGCTGACCGGCGTGGACATGTTCAAAGATTCAAGAGAGCTGCCTCACAGACCCCAGCAGCGGGGCCACCTCGGCGCCGAACAGCCGTATCTGGTCGGTGAGTTCGTCGACGGAGCGGCTCCTGAACCTGACTTGGACCTGGTCCACTCCCAACTGCCCGAACTCGTTGAGGGAGTCGGCCAGTTCACCGGGGCTCCCGGTGAGCGTACGACGGCCGACGTCCCAGTCCGGCGTCCCGACGTACAGCGGCTCGGCGATCGCTCCGACGGTGAACTCGCCGCCGTCGCCGCGCAGTCGGCGGATCTCCTCGATCTGCGCGGGCAGCCGGTCGCGCGGATCGCCCTGCGGCAGCCAGCCGTCGCCCTTGAGGGCGGCCCGGCGGATCGCGGCCGGTGATGAGCCGCCGACCCAGACCGGGACGTGCTGCTGGGCGGGCCGGGGGCGCTGGCCGAGATCCTCGTAGTCGTACAACTCGCCGTGGTGGCCCACGAATTCGTCGGGTCCCAGCGCCGTGCGCAGGGCGTCGAGGGTCTCGTCGAGTACGGCGCCCCGGCGGGCGAAGTCGACGCCGAGCGCCGCGAACTCCTCCGGGACGTGGCCCGCGCCGACGCCGAGGATCAGCCGGCCGCCGGAGAGGTGGTCGAGGGTGGCGTACTGCTTGGCGGTGAGCAGGGGGTGGCGCAGGGCGGCGATCGCGACGTGGCTGAGGAGCCGGACACGGGTCGTGACGGCGGCGAGGTGGGCGAGGGTGGCGACGGGGTCGTACCAGACCGTGCCCATCGCGTCCGCGAGGCCGCGCGGGATCGCGACGTGGTCGCAGCAGGCGACGTACGCGAACCCGGACTCGTCGGCGGCGCGGGCCACCGCCACCAACTCCCTTGGTCCGGCGGCTGGTTCCCAGGGTTCGACGTAGATACGGCTCTGGGACTGGACGGGGAGCTGGATGCCGTGGGCGAGGCGGCGGGTCATCGCGGGCCCGGCCACAGGCCGGCCTCGGTCAGGCCGAGCAGGTCGATGGCGTTGCGGCGGACGATGCGGTCGACGACGTCGGCGTCGAGGTGGCCCATCTGGGCCTCGCCGACCTCCTTCGACTTCGGCCAGGTCGAGTCGGAGTGGGGGTAGTCGGTCTCGTAGAGGACGTTGCCGACGCCGATCGAGTCGAGGTTGCGCAGGCCGAACGCGTCGTCGAAGAAACAGCCGTAGACGTGGTCGGCGAAGAGTTCCGACGGCGGGCGGTGGACCTTGTCGGCGACGCCGCCCCAGCCCCGGTTCTCCTCCCAGACGACGTCGGCGCGCTCCAGGATGTAGGGGATCCAGCCGATCTGCCCCTCGGCGTACATGACTTTGAGGTTCGGGAAGCGTTCGAACTTGCCGCTCATCAGCCAATCGACCATGGAGAAGCAGCAGTTGGCGAAGGTGATGGTCGAACCGACCGCCGGGGGCGCGTCCTTGGAGGTGGACGGCATGCGGCTGCTGGAGCCGATGTGCATGGCGATGACGGTGCCGGTCTCGTCGCAGGCGGCGAGGAAGGGGTCCCAGGCGTCGGAGTGCACGGACGGCAGGCCGAGGTGGGGCGGTATCTCGGAGAACGCGACGGCGCGCACCCCGCGCGCGGCGTTGCGGCGGACCTCGGCGGCGGCCAACTCGGCGTCCCACAGCGGGATCAGGGTGAGCGGGATCAGCCGGCCGCGCGCCTGCGGGCCGCACCACTCCTCGACCGTCCAGTCGTTGTACGCCCGCACGCACGCCAGGCCGAGTTCGCGGTCGCTCGCCTCGGTGAAGGTCTGGCCGCAGAAGCGCGGGAAGGTGGGGAAACAGACCGCGGACTGGACGTGGTTGACGTCCATGTCGGCGAGGCGGGCGGGCACGTCGTAGGAGCCGGGCCGCATCTCGTCGTAGGTGATGACCTCCAGCCGGATCTCGTCGCGGCTGAAGCCGACGGCCGTGTCGAGGCGGGTGAGGGGGCGCCTGAGGTCCTCGAAGAGCCACCAGTCGCCGAGCGGGCCCTCGTCGCCCTTCTCGCCCATCACGGGCTTGAAGTGGCCGCCCAGGAAGGTCATTTCCTTCAGCGGGGCGCGGACGACGCGTGGGCCGGTGCCGAGGAACTTCTTCGGGAGGCGGTCCTGCCAGACGCGCGCGGGTTCGACGGTGTGGTCGTCGACGGAGATGATCAGCGGGAACTCTGTCGTGTTCTCCATGCCGGCCACGGTAGCGCCGATCTGACGGGTCGTCAGCTCCCGGTGCGGCAAAGGGCGTTCCCTCGGCCGCGGCGGCTCCCCCTCCGTGCCACCGCGGCCGTCCCCCGGATCCCCCCTCCGACTCCCCCGTGGAGTGGAACTCCCGTCCGGCTACTCCCCCGTGAGTCGCCGGACGGGCTGCAACGACCTCGGCCGTTCCCCCCGGTCCGGCCGTTCGTTGGTAAGAGCATGTCAGGGGGCGATAAACGTTCCATGAACGTCCGCTTCCGTATTGAGCGAAGGCCCGGACCGCCCGGGTACTACCTCCTGAGAGCTACCTCCCAGGTAGTCCCTCCCGGGTATGCCCTACGCCGCCACCGAGAGCTTCAGCAGCCCCCGTACCTCCTCCGCCTCCGGCGCCCGCAGCTCCTCGTAGATCCCCAGCGCCTCCGTCCAGCACACGTGCGCCCGCCCGGCCTGCCCCAAGCCGCTCAGGGCCCGCCCGAGGACCGTGAGGACCAGCCCCCGGCGCCACTCCCCGCCGATGCCGCGCAGGGCGGTGAGCGCGAGGTCGGCGTGGGCGGCGGCCTGCGCGGGGCGGTGCGCGGCGAGGTCGACCTCGGCGAGCCGGAAGAGGGTCATGCCCTCCCACAGCCGCTGCCTGCTGTCGCGGAAGACGTCGAGCGCGTCGCGCAGGATGTCCGCGGCCGTGGTGAGCAGCCCGCTCTCGGTGAGCGCTAGCCCGAGCGCGTACCGCCCGTTGGCGCCGCGCAGGGCGTTGCCGGTCCGGTCGTAGATCCCGATGCCCTGGTGGGCCAGCGTCACCGCGCTCTCCACCCGGCCGGTCGCGAGGTGGATGCGGGAGAGGTTGCACAGGACGCTCGCCTCGCCCGCCCTGTTCTCGTTGGCGCGGAAGTTGTCGAACGCGACCGTGAGATGGCGTTCGCCCTCCTCGTGCCGCCCCTGGTAAAGGGCGATGATTCCCCGGGTGTTGGGCGCCCAGCAGCGCGGTACGGGGTCGTCGGCGTCCTCGGTGACCCGCAGCGCCTCGACGGCCGCGGCGTCGGCCCGGTCGAAGCGTCCCGCGACGAGGTGGACGTCGGTCAGGGTGATCAGCGACCGCCCGAGCGCGTGCGGGTCATCGGCCGAACGGGCCTGCTGGAGCGCCTCGTTGGCGGCCACCTCGTACTCGCGGGCGTTGGCCCCGGACTCGGCCAGGTCCTTGGCGACCCACAACAGGTCGACGGCGCGGCGCAGTCGGCCGTCCCCGATGGACTGCCGGACGCAGGACAGCAGGGCGCCCGCCTCGGCGTACAGCCAGTCCTGCGCGTCGTGCCGGTCCTCGAAGTGCAGCCCGGGGTAGGCGGTTTCCTCCAGTTGCTCCACGAGCCGGTCGCCGGGCCGCTCGACCGCGTACACCCCGGCGGCCGTCGCGAGGTAGAAGTCGAGGAGCCGGGTGAGCGCCGACTCCCGTTCCCGGGAGGGGAGTTCGTCGCGTTCGGCACAGGCCCGGGCGTAGAGGCGGACCAGGTCGTGGAAGCGGTAGCGGCCGGGCGCCGCCGACTCCAGGAGCGACGTGTCGACGAGGGACTCCAGCAGGTCTTCGGTGTCGTCCGGTGCCAGGTCCAGGGCGGCGGCCGCGGCGGCGAGGGAGATGTCCGGTCCGTCCGCGAGGCCCAGCAGCCGGAAGGCGCGGGCCTGTGAAGGCTCCAACTGGCCGTACCCCAGCTCGAATGTTGCCTTCACGGCAAGGTCCCCGGCCTGGAGTTCGTCCAACCTCCGTCTCTCGTCGGCGAGTTTGTCCGCGAGGACCGACACCGTCCAGGTGCGGCGGGCGGCGAGCCGGGAGGCCGCGATCCGGATCGCGAGCGGCAGGAAGCCGCAGGCCGCGACGACGTCGAGCGCCGACTCCCGTTCGGAGTCGACGCGTTCGGCGCCGACGATGCGCGTGAAGAGGGCGAGCGCCTCGTGCGGCGCCATCACGTCGAGGTCGACGAGGTGCGCGCCGGCGACGTCCACCAGCCGTGTGCGGGAGGTGACGAGGGCCGCGCAGCCCGCCGTACCGGGCAGTAACGGCCTTACCTGGGCGGCGTCCCGGGCGTTGTCGAGGAGGACCAGGATGCGGCGGCCGTCGAGCAGTGAGCGGAACAGTGCCGAGCGCTCCTGGAGCGAGTCGGGGATCGCGGGGTCGGCGGTGCCGAGGGCGCGCAGGAACGCGCCGAGGACGGCCTGGGGTTCGGCGGGGCGGGGGCTCGCGCCCTGGAGGTCGACGTACAACTGGCCGTCGGGGAAGGCGTGTCGGGCCTGGTGGGCGACGTGCACGGCGAGTGTCGTCTTGCCGACGCCACCGATCCCGGCGACGGCGGAGACGGCCATCACCCGGTTCTCGTCGCCGGTCTCGGTGACGAGCGCTTCGCCCAGTTCGCGGGCGAGAGTCTCCCGTCCGGTGAAATCCGGTACCGATGCGGGGAGTTGGGCGGGCAGAATACGTACGAGGGGCGTCTCGGTGGCCGGTGCCTCGGGTTCGGCGAGCGTCGGGTCGGCGCGCAGGATGCGTTCCTGCAGGTCGCGCAGGCCGGGCCGGGGGTCGACGCCGAGTTCGTCCGCGAGCAGGCGGCGGGTGTCGGCGTACACGGCAAGTGCCTCCGCCTGGCGGCCACTTCGGTACAGGGCGAGCATGAGCAGCTCGCGCAGGCGTTCCCTGAGGGGGTGTTCGGCGGTGAGGGAGGTCAACTCCGAGACGGCTTCGGCATGTCGGCCCAGTTCGAGGTCCAGGTCGAGGCGGTTCTCGATGAGTTTGAGGCGCAGTTCCTCCAGCCGGACGCGCTGGGAGTCCGCGTAGGGCCCGGGTACGCCCGCGAGCGTCTCGCCCTCCCACAGGCCGAGCGCGTGGTCGAGGCGGTCCCGCGCGGCGCGTACGTCCCCGGCGGCCCACGCCTTCTCGGCGTCCTCGGACAGGGTCCGCGCCGCCGTGAGGTCGAGCCCGACCACGCCGGCCGGGGCCCGCAGCGCGTAGCCCCCGGCGTCGCTGACCAGCATCCGGGACGTCAGGACCTTCCGCAGCCGCGACACGTACGTCCGCAGCGCGGCCAGCGCCTGGGAGGGCGGGTCCTCGCCCCACACCGCGTCGATCAGCTCGGCGGCGGTCACCGTGCGGCCCTCGCGCAGCAGCAACGTCGCGAGCACGGCGCGCTGTTGGGGCGACCCGGTGGGCAGCGGATCGTCGCCGCGCCAGGCCCGTACCGGTCCGAGCACACCGAACCTCAGTCCCGCCACGTCCTCGTCCCGCGCGGGGTCGTGGCGTTCCTGTCTCGGCACGCGCGGTACTCGGTCGTCCATCGCGGTCTCCCTGGGCGCTCCCTGTTGACCTGCCCAGTTTGCCTTGCTGGCACGGGACGCGTCAGCAACGGGAGACACCAAGGGCACGACGGCGCACGGGAGTACACAGGTCCCTCACGGACTCTCCACAACGCCGGGGTGGGTGCGCCGAGGGGCTGCGGCGGTTCTCGCCAACCCCAACGTCAGCTCCGTAGCTGCCCCTTGACGACTTTACCGCTCGCATTCCGGGGCAACTCGCCCACGAATTCCACCACTCGGGGCACCTTGTAGTTCGCCATCTCCCGCCGCGCCCAGGCGATCAGGTCGTCCCCGGTGGCCACGGAACCGGCCCGCCGGACGACGTACGCCTTGCCGACCTCTCCGAGGCGGACGTCCGGTATGCCGACGACGGCGACGTCCGCGACGGCCGGATGCAGACCGAGGAGCTGCTCTATCTCGGCCGGGTACGCGTTGAAACCGCCGACGATGAACATGTCCTTGATCCGGTCGGTGATCCGCAGGTTCCCGGCCTCGTCCAGGACCCCTACGTCCCCGGTACGCAGCCAGCCGTCCGGGGTGACCGCCTCCCGGGTGGCCCTGTCGTCCCCGTAGTACTCACGCATGACGTTGAACCCCCGTACCAGCACCTCCCCGGGCCGCCCGGACGGCAGGGTCCGGCCCACCGTGTCCACCACCCTGACCTCGGTGCCGGGGATCGCCCGTCCCGAGGTCGTCGCGATCACCTCGGGGGCGTCGCCCCGCCGGCACATCGTGACGATGCCGCTCGCCTCGGACAGCCCGTACGCGGTGAGTACGGTCGCCACCCCCAGCTCGTCCCGCAGCCGCTCGACGAGCCTGAGGGGGACGACGGCCGCGCCGGTCACCACCAGCCGCAGCGAGGACAGGTCGTACGACGCCCGCGCGGGGTGGTCCAGGAGCGACTGGTGGAGCGTGGGCGGGCCGGGCAGGACGGTGACGCGCTCGGCCGCGATGTTCGCGAGCGCGGTCGTCACGTCGAACACCGGCTGCGGGATCATCGTCGCGCCCCGCGTCAGGCAGGCGATCACCCCGGCCTTGTAGCCGAACGTGTGGAAGAAGGGGTTCACGATGAGGTACCGGTCCCCCTCGCGCAGCCCGGCGAGTTCGCTCCAGGCGTCGTAGCCGCGCAGGGTCTGTTCGTGGGTGATCACGGCACCTTTGGGGCTACCCGTAGTACCCGAGGTGTAGATGATGTCGGAGGGCGAGGACCCCGTAATACCCCTGGTACCCGTAGTACCCGTAATACCCGTAGTACCTGCGGACTCCCCCTCCCCGCCGGCCAGGAACTCCTTCCACGTCCAGAACCCCGTCGGCGCGTCCTCCGCGAGGACGACGGCCTCCGCCAGCTCCGGCAAGCCGGGCAACGGCCCCTCCCCCGCCCCGCCCCCCGCGGCCCTGCGCAGCGACGCCACGTACGACGTCCCCAGGAACGTCCCCGTCACGAACAGCAGCCGCGCCCCGCTCCTGCGCAGCACATCCGCCGCCTCGCCCCCTTTGAACCGCGTGTTCAGCGGCACCAGCACCCCGCCCGCCGACACCGCCCCGAGCGCCGCGACGATCCACTCCAGCGAGTTCGGCGCCCAGATCCCCACCCGGTCCCCGACCCGCAGCCCGGCGGCGACGCAGGCGGCGGCCGCCCGCTCCACCCGGTCCCCCAACTCCCGGTAGGAGACCCGGACCCGGCCGTCCACCACCGCCTCGGTCTCCCCGAACTCCTCGGCCGACCAGCGCACCAGCTCGGGAATGCTGTGCCACTCCATGAACGCCCCCGACGAGACGGAAGACAGTAGCTGACGATCCGTCAGATTAGCGATAACCTGACGCACTGTCAGCAGGCGAGAACCGTCAGCAGATCTGATCGGAGGGGGACATGGCCGGACTCAAGGACGCGACAGCCATCGTCGGCATAGGCCAGACACGGTTCGCCAAACACCTCCCGGAGGACGAGAGAACCCTCGCCTGCCGGGCCGTCCTCGCCGCGCTGGACGACGCGGGGATCACCCCCGCCGAGGTGGACGCGGTCGCCTCGTTCACGATGGAGGAGACGGACGAGGTCGAACTCGCGAAGGCGGTCGGCTTCGGCGACCTCACCTTCTTCGCCAAGTCCCCGTACGGCGGCGGGGGTTCGTGTGCGACGGTCGCCCACCTCGCCACCGCGATAGCCGCCGGCCAGGCGAGCGTCGGCGTCGCCTGGCGCTCCCGCAAACGCGGCAGCGGCCCCCGCCCCTGGACGAACACGACGGCCCAACTCCCCACCCCCGCCCAGTGGACGCGCCCCTTCGGCCTGCTCCGCCCCGCCGACGAGATCGCGCTCCTGGCCCGCCGCCACATGCACGAGTACGGCACGACCCGCGACCACCTCTTCAACGTCGCCCTGGCCTGCCGCAACCGCGCGAACCAGAACCCGGCCGCGATCATGTACGACCGCCCGCTGACCCGCGAGATGTACATGACCTCGCGCTGGATCAGCGAACCCCTCTGCCTGTTCGACAACTGCCTGGAGACCGACGGGGCGTTGGCCTGCGTGGTGGTCTCGGCGGAGCGGGCCCGCGACTGCCGCCGCACCCCGGTCTACATCCACGCGGCCGCCCAGGGCCTGCCCGCCCAGCACCACGGCATGGTCAACTACTGGAACGACGACCCGCTCACCGGCCCGTCCTGGGCGACGGCCCGACACTTGTGGAAACAGGCCGACTTCACCCCGGATGACGTCCAAGTGGCCCAGATCTACGACGCGTTCACCCCCCTGGTCCCCCTCTCCTTGGAGGGCTACGGATTCTGCGGGCGCGGGGAGGGCGGCGCGTTCACCGAGGGCGGCGCGCTGGAACTCGGCGGGCGGCTGCCGGTCAACACGGGCGGCGGCGGCCTCTCGGAGGCGTACGTACACGGCTTCAACCTCATCAACGAGGGCGTGAAGCAGCTCCGGGGCACCAGCACCGCGCAGGTTCCCGACGCCTCGACGTGCCTGGTCACCGCGGGCGAGGGGGTCCCCACCTCCGCGCTGCTGCTGAGGACGTGAAGAGCCAACCGCACCGGCCCGCACAGGACTTGAGGAGTCCGACCATGCTGACCCCGCTCCACGACACCGACGGCACCCCGTTCTGGGAGTACGCGGCTCAGGGCGAACTCCGCGTCCAGACCTGCGCGCAGTGCGCCGAGCCCCGTTTCCCGCCCCGTCCCTGCTGCCCGAACTGCCAGTCGTTCGCGTCGACTTGGCGGCTCACGTCGGGGCGCGGCCGCATCTGGTCGTACGTGATCCCCCACCCGCCCCTCCTGCCGGACTACGCCGCCCAGGCCCCCTACAACGTCGTCCTGGTCGAACTCGACGACGCCCCCCGTGTCCGCCTCGTCGGCAACGTCGTCGCCCGCCCCGGCGCCCCCCTCAACTCCCTTGCCCCGGAACGGCTTCGGATCGGGGCCCGAGTCCAGGCGGTGTTCCCGGACGGCGGGCTCCCCCAGTGGGTCCTGACGTGACCCCGCGCCTCGACACCGACAAGGAGACCGGCGTCGCGGTGGTCACGCTCGACCGGCCGGCCAGGCTCAACGCGATCGACGTCCCTACGGCCGGACAACTCGCCGAGACCTGGCGCCAGTTACGGTTCGACGACACCGTACGAGCCATCGTCCTCACCGGGACCGGCACCCGCGCCTTCTGCACCGGCCTCGACCGCGACGCCGTCGTCCCGCAGCCCAACTCGCCCTACATGCAGGACGATCCGCTCCTGCGTATCGGCCCCAAGGCCAACGACCTGTGGAAACCGGTGATCGCCGCCGTCGAGGGAATGGCGTGCGGCGGCGCTTTCTATCTGCTGGGCGAGAGCGAGTTCGTGGTGGCGGGGGAAGGCGCCGAGTTCTTCGATCCGCACACGACGTACGGAATGGTCAGCGCGTACGAGTCGGTGCTGATGGCGCAGCGGATGCCGTACGGGGAGGTCGCGCGGATGATGCTGATGGGGACGGCGGAACGGATCTCCGCGCGGCGCGCGTACGAGGTCGGGCTCGTCTCCGAACTCGCCGACACCGGGCGGGCGTTGGCGGTCGCGGTCGAGCGGGCTCGGGTCATCGCCGGGTATCCGCCGGAGGGGGTGCAGGGGACGGTGCGCGCGCTGTGGTCGGCCCGGGAGGCGGCGCAGGCGCAGGGGTTCGCGCAGGCCCCGCATCTGATCTCGCTGGGAAATCTGCCGGACGACCGGCAGGCGCGGCTGTTCACAGAAAGGACGCAGAATTTCCGGATTCGCTGAACAATTTCCCGGACCGCGACCCTGAATTCAAAGGGCGCTGTATTCGTGTATCAGGCACCAACATAAAATAGCCGCATGATCCAGCACCGCACCCTAGAAGTGAACGGCGTCAACCTGCACATCACCGAGGCCGGGAGCGACGGCCCGCTGGTGGTCCTGCTGCACGGCTTCCCCGAGTCCTGGCACTCCTGGCGCCACCAGTTCGCGCCGCTCGTCGACGCCGGTTTCCGCGTCGTCGCCCCGGACCAGCGCGGCTACGGCGCCTCGGACCGCCCGGACGA
This sequence comes from Streptomyces sp. 4F14, assembly GCF_048159485.1. Taxonomy (NCBI): domain Bacteria; kingdom Bacillati; phylum Actinomycetota; class Actinomycetes; order Kitasatosporales; family Streptomycetaceae; genus Streptomyces; species Streptomyces sp. 4F14. The sequence goes on along the minus strand of NZ_JBLRVY010000015.1, from coordinate 179,640 downwards.
CGTGACCGCGTACAGCATCCTGCACCTGGTCGGGGACGTGGTCGGCCTCATCCACGCGCTCGGCGAACAGACCGCGTTCGTCGTCGGCCACGACTGGGGTGCGCCGGTCGCCTGGCACACGGCGCTGCTGCGGCCGGACGTGGTGCGCGGCGTCGCGGGCCTCAGCGTGGCCCCCACACCGCGCGGCGCCAACCCACCGCTGGAGCTGGTGAAGGCCGCGTACGACGGCCGCTTCTACTGGACGTACTTCAACCAAGTCGGCGTCGCCGACGAGGAGTTCGGGCGGGACCCGAAGGCCGCGCTGCGCCGTTTCGTGTACGCGCTCTCCGGTGACGTCCCGGGCGAGCCCGGCATCCACCAGGCCCTGGTCGAGCCCGGCACGCCCTGGCTGGACCAGTTGCCGGCCGTCCCCGCGCAACTCCCGGACTGGTTCACCGAGTCGGACCTCGACGAGCTGGCCGAGGACTACGCCAAGGGCTTCACCGGCGGCCTCAACTGGTACCGCAACCTCGACCGGAACTGGGAGCTGACAGCCCCCTACGCGGGCGCGTCCATCACGACGCCCGCGCTCTTCGTGTACGGCGACCGCGACCCGGTCGCCTACTTCCCGGGCACCCCCGAACTCATCGCCCACCTCCCGGAGTTGGTGCCGGGCCTGCGCCGCCCGCCGGTCGTGCTGCCGGGCTGCGGCCACTGGACCCAGCAGGAGCGCCCCACCGAGGTGAACGAACTCCTGGTGGAGTTCCTGACCGGACTGCGGGACGAGCAGGCGTAGTTCAGGCGGCGGGTGCGTAGGCGTCGACCTCGCAGCGGTCCACCCGCGCGGCGAGGCCGGCGTCCCCCACGGGGACACGGACCTCCTCCGTCTTCTTCCCGCCGACGATCTCCCTCGTCACGGGTTCGGCAAGCACCGCACCGCTCGCGTCCAGGAACCGGACGGTGATCTCGAAGGTGTCCAGCCCCTTGTTGGGGTTGGTGACCTTCACGGTCGTGTACGGCGCCTTGCTCGTCGCACACGATATGAGGCTGACGCGAGCGTCCTGTACGACCGTGGTCGTCGTGGACGAACCTCCCGTGGACGATCCCCCCGACGTCGACGACGAACTGTCGTGATCCTGCCGGGAGCTGCTGCACCCGCCGCCCCCGCCATGGCTGCCACCCCCGTGTTTGCGCCCACTGGAAAATCCGGTGAGCGCGAACACGACCAGCACCGACACAGCCGTAAACCTGAAGATGTACCCCCGTGGTCGCATGCGTCCACTCTAGGCACCTACGCCGGCCGAGCCGTCCCCGTCCCCTTCTCCGCGTCCAGCGCGTACACGCACCGGTCCTTGCTGCACGCGTACACGACCCCGTCCCGTACGACCGGAGAGCCGGTGATCTCGCCCCCGGTCGCCAGCTTCCACCGCAGCCGCCCGTCGTCCGCCTTCAGCGTGTACAGCAGGCAGTCGGTCGACCCGAAGTGGATCCGCCCCTCGGCGACGGCGGGCGCCCCCACGATGTCCCCGCCGGCCTGGAAGCGCCACTTGGGCGTCCCGGTGACCGCGTCGAGCGTGTAGAGCCCCTTGCCGCTGCCCACGTGGACGTGCCCGGCCGCGACCAGTACGGGGTCGATGGAGGACCGCGCCTCGGTGGCGATGCGCCAGCGGTCGCGCCCGTCGGCGGCGTCGAGGGCGTAGACCGTACCCAGGTAGTCCGCGAGGTAGACCCCGCCGCCCGTGACGGCGGGCCCCGGCACGAAGGCGGGCGGCGACAGGAACGCGGCCGGCGCCTCGAAGTGCCAGCGCACCATCCCGGTGGCGATGTCGATCGACAGCACCCGTGTACCCGCGGAGACGTACACGTTGCCGTCCCCCGAGGGAGTTACGCGGACGGGGACGCCCCCGCAGGAGGCCGCGTCACCGATGGGGTAAGACCAGCGTTCCTCACCCGTACGGGCCTCCAGGGCGCGCAGCCTCGCGTCCTGCCAGACGTACACCGTGCCCTCGTGCAGCACGGGGCCCGCCTCGGGGGACTCGAAGTCGGTCTGGCAGCCGCCGACCTCCCACAGCTTCTGCCCGTTGGACGCCTCCCAGCCCTGCGCGCCGCCGCCGCGCGTGCCGGTGACGATCGTGCCGCGCTCGGCCTTGAGGGAGTACACCCAGGCGTCGGTGGGCAGCCGCCACAGGTCGCCGCCCTCGCGGGCGTCGAGAGCGAACAGGGTGGGCCCGTCGGAGGCGTGGACGCGGCCGTCGGCGACCGCCATCGACCAGGCGACGTCCCGCGTCTTGAACCGGCGCCGGCCGGTCGCGACGTCCAGCGCGTGGACCTCGAAGGAGGTGACGTAGACGAGGTCGCCGTCGACCGAGGGCGTACCCCAGACGTCGTTGGACATCCGGAAGCGCCAGGGCCGCCAGCCGGGCGGCGCCTCCGGAGGCGCGCTCGGCAGCGCCGGCACACCGGTCGCACCGCTCCCGGGTACTACGGGTACGACAGGGTCGGCGCCGTTGACCCCGGGCCGCACCCGCGTCCAGGACCCCGTGAGACCCGGGTCGGGCACGGGGGCCCGTACCGCGGAGGTAGCCCGGATGTCGGAGATACGCGGACCCGGCCCGATCGGCACCGGCGCACCCGCGAGCCGTACCGGACTGGCGTCGGGAGCGCCCATCGGCGCGGGGAACGGCGCCGGACCGGCGGGCCTCGGAGGTACTACGGGTACTACGCCCCCACCAGGTACGACGGGGTCGTGCGACGGCGGAGGCGGCAGCGCGGGCCTACCTCCCAGGTTCACCCCGCCCCCGCTGCGCCCCGAGGCGCCCGCGGGTTTCGGCGGACGTCCGCCCCGGCGGGTCTCGATCATGGTGACGGCCTTCTCCGGCAGCCACGCCGAGGCCGTACCGCTGTCGTCGGACCCGGAGCCGAACAGGTGCGGCGCGAGCTGCGCCTGGAGGTCGGCCGGGTTGGGCCGGGCGGTGGCCTCCATCTGCATGCACGACTCGATGAGCGGCCGCAGTTCGTCCGGCAGCCCCTCCAGGTCAGGGCCTTCGCGCAGCAGCATGAAGACGGTCTCCACCGGGTTCGCGCCGTGGAACGGCGGATGCCCGGTGGCGGCGAAGACGAGCATCGACCCGAGCGAGAAGACGTCGCTCGCGCCGGTCACGCTGCGCGAGTCCTTCGCCTGCTCGGGTGACATGTACGCGGGGGTACCCACGGCCACGTTCGTCATGGTGAGGCGGGTATTGGATACCCCGGAGGCAATACCGAAGTCGATCACCCGGGGGCCGTCCTCGACGACGAGGACGTTCGACGGCTTCAGGTCGCGGTGCACGAGACCCGCGCCGTGGATGGACTGGAGCGCTTCAGCCACCCCGGCCGCCAGCCACCGCACCGCCTGGGCCGGCAGCGGCCCGCAGTCGTTCACTATCTCTTCGAGGGAGGGCGCCGGGACGTACGCCGTCGCCAGCCACGGCACCGCCGCGCGCGGATCGGCGTCCACGACGGCCGCCGTGTAGAAACCGCTTACCGCCCGCGCCGCCTCGACCTCGCGCGTGAAGCGCACGCGGAAGAGCTGGTCCTCCGCGAGCTCCGTCCGCACCGTCTTGATCGCCACGCGCCGGCCCGACGCGGAGCGCGCCAGATAGACCAGCCCCATGCCGCCGGCCCCCAGCCGTCCCAGCACCTCGAACGGCCCGATCCGCCGCGGATCGTGCTGCGTCAGCTGATCCACCACTTGCCTGCCACCTCCCCGTACGGGCCGCGCAAGCCACGTCTTCACGCGACCCCGTGCAGCGTCTCACCACCGCACCGCCATGGCGGCACGCACCCCGATTCTTCCTGGCCGGGCGGCTGGTTGCGAACCCGGTGAAAAATAGGGCGCTACTTCATCTACCGGAACATTTCTTCCAAATCAACGCCGGATCGCCTTCGAACCGATGTCGATTCACGCCGGTTCGACGCCGAAACGGCGGTTCTCCCGCTGCAACAACGCGAACGACGCCCCTTGATTGTCCGATACGACGGCGGCGATGCCGTAGGAGGTGGCGAACGGCCCCGCCTGGACCCGCCCGCCGAGGCGTACGACGGCCCGTACGGCGACGGCGCAGTCCTCGACGCCGAAGTGGACGACGAAGTGCGGGGGCATCTCGGCGGGGAAGACGTCGGAGACGGGGGCCCGGCCGAAGTCGGGGCGGGCACCCTCGCCGAAGAGGGCCTCGTGGAAGAGGCCGCCGTAGAAGGAGTTCACGGCGTCGATGTCCCGGGCGTACAGCTCGGCCCAGACGAAAGTACTAGGGGTATGACGTACCCCGAAACCAGGGTGGCGCTCCCCCTGCCAGAGCCCGAAGACGGCGCCCTCGGGGTCGGCGACCAGGGCGGCGGCACCCAGCCGGCCGACCGGGAAGGGGGCCATGACGACCTGGCCGCCGACGGCGACGATGCGTCCGGCGGTACGGCGGATGTCGGGGGTGGCGAAGTAGACCGTCCAGACGGTGGGCATACGGCCGTCACTCTTGGGAGCCAGGGCGGCTACGGGTCTCCCGTCCTTCCAGGCCCACAGGGAGCCGCCGTGGTCCACCCCGGGGTCGTCGGGTACATCAAAGGTCCACCCGAAGAGCTCACCGTAGAAACGCTTTCCCGCGTCGAGGTCGGGGAGCTGGGCGTCGACCCAGCAGGGGACGCCCTCTCCGTAACCGCCCGTGTGCGCGGCGGCGCCCTCTCCGTACCCCGATGCCCTGTTTTCGGCCATGCGCCCAAAGTAACGGTGAGTACCGCACCGCGCAGACCAGCGGATGCGCCTCAGGGAGTGGAATGCACCCCATTTGGATCGGCCGAATCGCGCTCCGATCACCCCTCGGTAAGCTGACGGCATGACAGGACAAGTGCGTACCGTCGACGGCCGCGTAGCCGGTCGGCGTGGGCAGGCCACGCGGCAGAAGCTGCTGGACTGCCTCAGCGAGATGCTCAGCTCCTCTCCTTACCGGGACGTCAAGGTCATCGATGTCGCCCGGAAGGCGGGCACTTCGCCCGCGACCTTCTACCAGTACTTCCCGGACGTCGAAGGCGCCGTCCTGGAGATCGCGGAGCAAATGGCCGCCGAGGGAGCGGGGTTGACCGAACTCCTCGAAGGCCGCTCGTGGGTCGGCAAGGCCGGCTGGCAGACCGCGCAGGAACTCGTGGACGGATTCCTGGAGTTCTGGCGGAAGAACGAGGCGATCCTGCGGGTCGTGGACCTCGGCGCGGCCGAGGGCGACAAGCGGTTCTACAAGCTCCGGATGAAGATCCTCAACTCGGTGAACAACTCCCTCGCGGACGCGGTCGCCGAGCTCCAGTCCAAGGGCAAGGTCGACAAGGAGGTGAACCCGGCGGCCGTGGCCGGTTCCCTCGTCGCCATGCTCGCCGCCGTCGCCTCGCACCAGAAGGGGTTCACCACCTGGGGCGTGAAGCAGGCCGAACTCAAGCCGAACCTGGCGCTGTTGGTGCACCTCGGCATCACCGGCAAGAAGCCGACGAAGTAGGCGTGCAGACCTGACTCGTCCTGTCTCAGCGGGCGGTGGTTCACCTGGGTGGGCCATCGCCCGTTGCCGTGACACGCAGCAGTCGGATCTCGCGCTCGATCCGCGCCTGGTACGTCGCGTACGGCGGCCAGAACGCGAGCGCGGCCTGCCACGCCGAGGCCCGCTCCTCCCCGGTCAACAGCCGTGCCGTGACCGGCACTTCACGCCCTTTCCAGCTGATCCGCGCCGCCGGGTGGGCGATGAGGTTCGCGGTCCACGAAGGATGCCCCGGGCGGCCGAAGTTGGAGCCGATGAGCAGCCAACTCCCGTCGCCCTCCGGCATGCAGGCGAGCGGCGTCCGCCGCTGGAGCCCGCTACGGGCACCGGTCGAGGTGAGGATCACCCCGGGCAGCATCTGCGCGCTCAGCAGCAGCTTGCCGCGGCTGAGGCGGTGTACGGCACGGTCGAGCGCGGGGATGACGCGCGGGGCGACCTTGCTGAACCCCCTTGTGGAGGAGACGCGTTGGACGAGGCGGACGCCGATGGTGATCACGCGGTGACCTCTTCTTGCCGGGGGTTTCGGTGGTCGGGGCGGGCGGTGTGCGGCGCATCAGGGTGTGCGTCGGGATGCGGGGCGGGACTCGGGTCGGGGCGCGGGTCGTGCCGTCGGGAATTCCGCTGGGGGTTCCGCCCGTCGCCTTGCCCGAACACCCCGGCGCCATCGGCCGCGTGCGCGCGGAGCCGGTGCGGGGGCCCGAACAACAACGCGTCCCCCACCGCCCGTTTGAAGTACAGATGCGCGTCGTGCTCCCATGTGAACCCGATCCCGCCGTGCAGTTGGATCCCCTCACCGGCGGCCAGCCGCAGCGTGTCGAGTGCCTGCGCGAGCGCGACGCCCCCGACTCCCTCCCTGCCGCCCGCCCAGGCGGCGTAGTACGCGGCCGAACGGGCGGCCTGCACCTGCACGTAGACGTCCGCCAGTCGGTGCTGTACGGCCTGGAACGACCCGATCGCCCGCCCGAACTGCTCGCGCTGCTTGACGTGTTCGACGGTCAGCTCCAGGACGCGTTCGGCGGCGCCGACGGCTTCGCAGGCGAGGTGGGCGGCGAACGCGGCGCCGGTCGAGGCGAGGACGGGGCGTACGTCGATGTCGTCGCTGTCGATGTCGAAATCGCCCAGTAACTCGGCGGGAACGTCCCTCAGTTGGACGCGCCCGAGTGGCCGGGTGGCGTCAAGTGCGGTATGCCGCACCCGAGTCAGCCCGACCGCATCCCCCTGTACGACGAACAGCCGCACCCGCGAGCGCGCGAAGCCCCCGCAGTGCGCGGCGACGACCAGCAGCCCGGCACTGTGCCCGTCGAGGACGCGCACGACCTCGCCGTAGAGCCGCCAGCTCTGGTGACCTCCCCTCGCCTGTACGCCACCGGAGCGCCCCCCACCGGCCCAGTCACCGCCGTTGCCGCCGGTCAGGGCGAGCGCCTCGACCGGAGCCGCGAGCGTGGCGGTGAGGTCCCCGGCGGCGATGCGGGGCAGCAGTTCGGACCGCTGGCCGGCGCTCCCCAGGGCCGCGATCAGCGGTGCGGCGAGGACGGAGGTCGCGACGAGCGGGGACGGTGCGAGGGCTCGCCCCAACTCCTCTCCGGCGAGGGCGAGTTCGAGCGTGCCGCAGCCGACCCCGCCGTACGTCTCCGGCAGGGCGAGCCCGGGAAGCCCGAGGTGCCCGGCGAGGGCAGTCCACAGGGCGGGGTCGTGCCCGGCCCGCGTCTCGACCGCCGCCCTCAACTCGGCGGAGCCACAACGCTTTCCGAGGAGTTCGCGCAGGGTGCGCTGGATCTCGTGCTGTTCGGCGGTGAGGCCGGCGTCCATGTGTCCCCCAGGGCTCAACAACTGACGATCCGTCATATCAGAGACCCGATCCATACAGAAGAGAACCGATCTGATGTACCGTCAGATCCCATGACGCGCAAGGTAGCTGTGGTGGGCGCCGCCCTCTCCGACTGCGGTCGCCTCGACGACACGACCCCGTACGCACTCCACGCCCAGGCGGCCCGCCGCGCGCTGACGGACGCCGGTCTGGACCGGGGCGTGATCGACGGCTTCGCCTCGGCGGGACTCGGCACGCTCGCGCCGGTCGAGGTCGCCGACTACCTGGGCCTGAGGCCGACTTGGGTCGACTCCACGTCCGTGGGCGGCTCGACGTGGGAGGTCATGGCCGCGCACGCCGCCGACGCGATTGCCGCCGGTCACGCCAACGTCGTCCTCCTGGCGTACGGTTCGACGGCGCGGGCGGACGTCCGGGCGGGCCGCCGCACCGGCACGCTGTCCTTCGGCAGCCGGGGTCCGAGCCAGTTCGAAGTGCCGTACGGACACACGCTGATCGCGAAGTACGCGATGGCCGCGCGCCGCCACATGATCGAATTCGGCACGACCATCGAGCAGTTGGCGGCGGTGGCGGTGCAGGCGCGGGCCAATGCGGCGCTGAATCCCGAGGCGATGTTCCGGACGCCGATCACCGAAGCGGATGTGCTGGACGGGGAGTTGATCGCCGACCCGTTCACGAAGCTGCACTGCTGCATCCGCTCGGACGGGGGTGCGGCTCTTCTGCTCGCGGCCGAGGAGTACGTCCAGGACTGCCGTTCCGCGCCGGTGTGGGTGCTGGGGAGCGGGGAGTACGTCTCGCACGCGAGCATGTCGGAGTGGGCGGACTTCACGGTGTCGCCGGCTGCGGTGAGCGGGCGAATCGCTTTTGAGCGGGCGGGGGTTGGGGCTGGGGAGATGGACTTCGCCGAGATCTACGACGCGTTCACCTATATGACGCTGGTGACCCTGGAGGACCTCGGCTTCTGCGCGAAGGGGGAGGGCGGGGCGTTCGTGGAGAAGGGCCGACTCCTCGTCGAGGGCGGGGAGTTGCCGGTCAACACGGACGGGGGCGGGTTGTCGGCCCAACACCCGGGCATGCGGGGCCTGTTCCTTCTGGTCGAGGCGGTCCGTCAACTGCGCGGCGAGGCAGGGGCAAGGCAAGTCCGCACCCGGGACGGGGACTTGCCTCGACTGGGGGTGGCGTCGGGGACGGGCGGGTGGTTCTGCTCGTCGGGGACGGTGGTGCTGGGGAGGTAAGGGTCAGGCGGCGTGCTCGTCGAACGCGACGGTGGGGTGACCGCCGGACACCATGTGGAGGTCCACGGTCACGTCCAGTGCGGTGGCGAGCCGGACCAGCAGATCGGCGGTGAGAGGAAGCAGACCGCCGAGCTCCACCGCCTCGACGTCCCCCTCAGCCATCCCCAGCCGTTCCCCCAACTCCGCGTGAGTCAGCCCGAGCGCGACTCGCCGGTCATGTACGAGCTGTCCCAGCGCGTACGCCAGCCGAATCTGTTCCCGTTCGGCAACCACCTCAGGCGACTCGCCCCCACCCTCGGCGGCCATCCGCTCCCGTGCCAGCTTCCAACGCGTGTGGTTCACAGTTCCTCCCGGAACTCGCGGCTGAACTCATCGTGCGCAGGTCCATGCTCGGCCTCGCACAGCTCCTTCGCCAGTTTGGCGCGCTTGACCTCTGCTTCTTCCCTCATTCTGGTCTTCCGGAAGACAGTAAGCAGCACGATCCTGCGATCTGGCGCCAGCCAGTACGTCACGCGTACGGCACAGCCTCCCAGTATGAACCGCAGCTCCCGTACCCCTTCGCCCAGGTATCGAGAGTGCGGCTCGCCGAGAGTCGTCGGAGACTGCGCCAGCAGAGTCGCCTTCTCCTCAACCTGGCGGTAGTGCTGCGGCGAAAGATCACACAGCCACGCCCGCACTTCCGGTTCCAGCTCGATCATGTAGAGGTCACTCACTCCGCGAAGGTAGTGGCCCGCACTGCCCACATGCTCCGGATTCCGGTTTCCTGTCACCCGTACGAGCGCCCCTCCTTCAAGTACCCCTCCGCCCCCTCCCGCGGAAGTACCGCCCACATCTTCGTGCCGCCGCTGAAGCTGCTGCTCGGGCCGATGCCCCAGTCGCCGGCGCAGGTGTTGATGACGCGGTCGAGGAGGTCGAGGGCGGTGCAGCGGTGGGTTTCGCAGGCGGACTTGAGGTGGCTGTTGGTGTGCTGGGGGTGGTCGTCGAAGAGGGTGATGTACAGGGCGTCCTGGCGGTAGCGGAGAGAGAGGTAGATGTCCTTGCCAGGGGTGAAACGGCAGGCGCAGGTGGTGAGTTCGCTGACGGTCTGGACGGCGGCGTCGGTGAGGGCGGGGAGGGAGTGGATGTCGAGGACGGCGCGGGTGATGTTGCGGGCGACGGCGGGGGTCTGGAGGTCGGCGGGGAGGGTGAAGCTGTAGCGGAGGCCGGTGGGGAGGCAGGGGGTGAAGGGGAGGTGGGTGGGGTTGAGGCGGGGGGACCGACAGATTCCGTCTCCGGGCAGGTCGAGGGTCACGGCAACTCCCTTGTGGTGCGTGGGGATTGAGTGCTCAGTGACTGAGCCATGACCGACTGTAGGGAGTTGTTCCGCTAACTGTCCATCGATTCGCGAACAATTACCCCGGCCGTGTTGGACTCGGTTACCTTGCCCACGGCAGACTTGGGCCGACCACACGTGCGTTAGGGGCAGCATGGCCACGAGGAACACGCCGACTCAGCGGCAGAAGCGCTTGGGCATGGAGTTGCGCAAGATGCGCACGGCGGCCGGGCAGACGACCGAGTACGCCGCCGGACTCCTCGGCATCGACCGGACCCGCCTGTCCAACATGGAGTCCGGCATCCGCACGTTCTCGGCGGACCGTGTGCGCACGCTTGCCTGCAACTACGAGTGCACGGACGAGAGTTACGTCAACGCGCTGGTCGCCATGGCCGAGTACAAGGAACGCGGCTGGTGGGAACAGTACCGGGGCACCCTGCCCGCCGGCCTGCTGGACATCGCCGAGTTGGAGTGGCATGCCACGCGGCTGTGCGCGGCCCAGTTCATGCACCCGCCCGGCCTCCTCCAGACCGAGGAGTACGCGCGCGGCATCTTCGGCGCCGGGCTGATTCCCATCAGCCGCCTGGAGATCGAGTTGCGGGTCGCCCATCGCATCGCCCGGCAACAGGTCTTCGACCGACCCGACCCGCTCCCCTTCCTCACCTACATCCACGAAGCGGCGCTGCGCATGCGGTTCGGCAGCATCGAAGCCACCCGAAACCAACTGACGCACCTGGCCGAGCAGTCCGAGCGCGACATGATCGAGGTGCGCGTCATCCCCATGACCGTCCTCGACTTCCCCGGCGCGGGGCACACCATGCTGTACGCCGACGGGCCCGTCCCCCAGCTCGACACCGTCCAGTTGGACTCCACCAGCGGCCCTGTATTCACAGACGCGGACGCCCAACTCGCGAAGTACCGTGCACATATGAACTGGATGGACTCCACCGCGCTGTCACCGGCAGCCTCGCGCGACTTCATCCTTACTGTCGCACGTGAACTTTGAGGACCCCCATGCGCAGCGATATCACCTGGGAAGCCCCCTTCTGCCAGGAAGGATCCGCCTGCTTCAGACTCGGCACCGACTCCTCCGGCAACGCCTACATCGCCGTCACCGGACAGGAATCCACCCCCCTCACCGACACCCACGAAGCCCTCCGCGCCCTCATCCTCGAAATCAAAGCCGGCAAAGCCGACCACCTCCTCTGAACCCCAACTCCCACCCCCAACGCCGAACGGGGCGCCCGCCACCCGGCAGACGCCCCGCTCCTCACCACGCGGTCACTACTCCCCGCGTCGGCGCCTCACCGCCAACAACAGCCCTCCACCAGCCGCAGCCAACGACACCGCCAACCCGATCAGCAACGGGTTGAACTCGTCGCCCGTTTCCGGCAGTTCCGGCGTCGCGGGCGGCACGGTCGTCACCGTCACCGTCGAGGTGGGCGGCACGGGCGGCGTACCGCCACCAGGCACTCGCGCGGTCCCGGTCGCCGAGTTGCTGAGCTTGCCGGACTTCGCGTCGGCCTCGGTCACCACGTACGTCGCCGTACAGGTGACCCGCTGGCCGGGGATCAACTTCGCAGCCCCGTCGGGGCAGTTGATCGGCGATACCTTGCCCGTTCCGCTGAACTCGGTCTCCACGGGCCGGACCTCGGCCAGCGTCACATTCCCCGTGTTGACCAGCAGGAACGAGTACGTGATCGTCTCCCCGGCCTTGACGGCCCGGTCGGGCGACGCGGTCTTCTCCACGGACAGCCCCGGCTTGAGCTGGGTGGGAACCGTGGTCGTACCCGGCGGTGACGTGACCGGCGTGTTGGGCCCGACCGGCGGAACCCCGGTCACCGTCGCGGAGTTGGAGATCTTCCCGGCGTCCACGTCGTCCTGGGTGATGACGTACGTGGCGGTGCAGGTCACCGACGCACCCGGCGCGAGAGACCCGGCCTCGTCCGGGCAGGACACCTCGGAGAGCTGACCGGACCCGGTGAACTCCCCTTCCTGAACCGCGACTTCCTTCACCGTGACGTTGCCGGTGTTGGTGACGACGAACGAGTACGTGATCGTCTCGCCCAGCACCAGCTTCACCTTGTCCGCCGACTTCACGACCTTCAGCCCCGGCTTCACCTCCGTCGGCACCTTGGTGGTGCCCGGCGGCGAGGTGACGGGGTCGCCACCGAGGGGCGGCATGGCGGTGACGGTCGCGGAGTTCTCCAACTGCCCGGCGTCGACGTCGGCTTGGGTGACGACGTACGTGGCGGTGCAGGTCACCACCGCCCCCGGCAGAAGCGGACCGCGCGGACAGGTCGGCGTCGAGAGGGTGCCAGTACCGTTGAACTCGCCCTCGTCGACCTTGACCTGATCCAGCGTCACATTGCCCGTGTTGGTCACCTTGAAGGAGAAGGTGATCGTCTCCCCGGCCACCAGCTCCTTCTTGTCGGCCGACTTCTCGACCTTCAGCCCGGGCCTGTGCGTACCGGTCACCTTCGCCGTGTCCGGGGGCGAGGGCACCTCGTCGTCCCCGATCGGCGGCATACCTCCGACGTGCGCGGTGTTGGTGAGGTGCTTGGCGTCGACGTCGGCCTGGGTGACGGTGTACGTGGTCGTGCAGACCACGGACTCCCCGGGCGCGAGGCTCCCGGCCCCGTCCGGACAGACGGGGTCGGAGATGCTGCCCGTCCCGCTGAAGTGCTCCTCCCGGACGGCGATGTTCGTCATCGTGACGTTGCCCGTGTTGGTCGCCTTGAACGAGTGCGTCACCGTGTCCCCGACCACGAGGTCGGTCGTGTCGGCCGTCTTCTCCAGCACCAGCGTCGGCGTGTGCCTCGCCGTGACCGTGGTGGGCGGCGACGGCGGCGAGGTGACCGGCGTCGTCGTGTTCGGCGGAACCCCGGTCGCGGTCGCGGTGTTGGTCAGCTTGCCCGAGTCGACATCGGCCTGCGTGACGGCGTACGTCGCCTTGCACGTCACCGAGTCGCCCGGCGCCACCGAACTCGCCCCGGGCGGGCAGGTGATCGCCGACATGGTCCCCGTCCCGCTGAAGGCACCCTCCTGGACCGTGACGTTCTTCAGCGTCACGTTGCCCGTATTGGTCACCCTGAAGGAGTACGTCACCGTCTCCCTCGCGACGAGGGTCGTCCGGTCGGCCACCTTGGCGACCGTGAGCCCCGGCTTCGGTGTACCCGTCAGGGTTGTCGTACCTGGGGGGTAGTCCTGCGGAGTCGTCGTCCCCGGGGGTGTGCCCGTCGGGACAGCCGAGTTGGTGATCTTCCCGGCGTCCACATCCGCCTGCGTGACGACGTACGTGGCGGTACAGGTCACCACCGCCCCCGGCGCCAGCGACTCGGCCCCGTCCGGGCAGGTGATCGCCGACAGCTCACCGGTACCGCTGAAGTCGCCCTCCTTCACCGAGACGTCCTTCATCGTGACGTTCCCGGTGTTGGTCACCTTGAACGAGTACGTGACGGTCTCACCGACCACCAGATCCGTCCGGTCGGCCACCTTGTCGACCTTCAGTCCCGGCGTCTGCGTACCGGTGACGGTGTTGGGGGTGCTCGGCGGCGAGGTGAGGGGCGTGTCCCCCTTCGGAGGTACGCCGGTCGTGGTGGCCGAGTTGGTGATCTTCCCCGCGTCCACATCGGCCTGCGTCACCGTGTACGTCGCCGTACACGTCACCACCGCACCCGGCGCCAACGACTTCGCCCCGTCCGGACACGTGATCGCCGACAGCTTCCCCGTACCGCTGAACTCGCCCTCCTGCACCGCGACGTCCTTCATCGTGACGTTCCCGGTGTTCGTGACCTTGAAGGAGTACGTCACCGTCTGCCCGACGACCAGGTCCGTGCGGTCCGCCGACTTCTCCACCTTGAGGCCGGGTTTCTGGTCCACGTTCACCGTGGTCGTCCCCGGCGGCGAGGTCACCGGAGTGTCCCCCTGCGGAGGTACGCCAGTGGTGGTAGCCGAGTTGGTGATCTTCCCCGCGTCCACATCGGCCTGCGTCACCGTGTACGTCGCCGTACACGTCACCACCGCACCCGGCGCCAACGACTTCGCGCCGTCCGCGCACACGATCGCCGAGAGGGTACCCGTACCGCTGAAGTCCCCCTCCTTCACCGACACGTCCTTGACCGTGACGTTCCCGGTGTTGGTGACCGTGAAGGTGTACGTCACCTCGTCCCCGAGGACCACCAGCGTCTTGTCGGCCGCCTTCTCGACCTTGAGCGCGGGCGTCTGCGTCCCGGTGACGGTGTTGGGCGGGCTGGGCGGCGACTCGACGGGCGTGGTCGTGTTCGGCGGCACGCCGGTCGCGGTCGCGGTGTTGGTCAACTTGCCCGCGTCCACGTCGGCTTGGGTGACGACGTAGGTGGCGGTGCAGGTCACCGAGGCACCCGGCGCCAGCGAACCGCTCGGGCAGGTGACCGCCGACATCGTCCCCGTCCCGCTGAAGTCGCCCTCCTTGACGGCGACGCTCTTCAGCGTGACGTTCCCGGTGTTGGTGACCTTGAAGGAGTACGTCACCGTCTGCCCGGCCACCAGGTCCGTACGGTCGGCCGACTTGGCGACCGTCAGCGCCGGCGTCTGCGTCCCCGGCACCTTCGCCGTGGACGGCGTCGTGGTGATCGGAGTCGTGCTGTTCGGCGGAGTCCCGCTGCCCGTCGCCGTGTTGGAGATCGTCCCCGCGTCCACGTCGGCCTGCGTGACGGTGTACGTCGCCGTACAGGTCACCGAGGCGCCGGGCGCGAGCGACTTCGCAGCGTCGGGGCAGGTGGGCGCGGAGAGGGTACCCGTACCGCTGAAGTCCCCCTCCTCGATCGTGACGCCCTTGATCGTCACGTTGCCCGTGTTGGTCGCCTTGAAGGAGTACGTGATCGTCTGCCCGAGCACCAGGTCCGTACGGTCGGCGGTCTTGACGACCGTGAGCCCCGGCGTCCGGGTACCGGTCAGGGTCGTCGTACCTGGGGGGTAGTCCTGAGGTGTCGTACCACCAGGGGGTGTGCCCGTGGGGGTCGCCGAGTTGGTGACCTTGCCCGCGTCCACGTCCGCCTGGGTGACGACGTAGGTGGCCGTGCAGGTCACCGAGGCACCCGGCGCCAGCGAACCACCCGGGCAGGTGATCGCCGACATGGTCCCCGTACCGCTGAAGGTGCCCTCCTTCACCGACACGTCCTTCATCGTGACGTTCCCGGTGTTGGTGACCTTGAAGGAGTACGTCACCGTCTGCCCGACGACCAGATCCGTGCGGTCGGCCGACTTCTCCAGCTTCAGCGCCGGCTTCTGGTCCACGGTCACCGTGGTCGTCCCCGGCGGCGAGGTGCTCGGCGTGGTCGTCCCCGGCGGAACTCCCTTGCTGGTCGCGGAGTTGGTGATCTTCCCGGCGTCCACGTCGGCCTGCGTCACCGTGTAGGTCGCCGTACACGTCACGGACGAGCCCGGCGCCAGCGACTTCGCGCCGTCCGAGCAGACGGGCGCGGACATCGTCCCCGTACCGCTGAACTCCCCTTCGTCCACGCCGACATCGGTCAGCGTGACGTTGCCGATGTTCTTCACCGTGAACGTGTAGGTGATGACGTCCCCGAGGACCACCGTCGTCTTGTCGGCGGCCTTCGTCGTCGTCAGCCCCGGCGTCCGCGTGCCGGTGACCGTGTTCGGCGGGCTGGGCGGCGAGGTGACCGGCGTGGTCGTCCCCGGCGGTACGCCGGTCGCGGTCGCCGTGTTGGTCAACTTGCCGGAATCCACGTCCGCTTGGGTGACCACGTAC
Source organism: Streptomyces sp. 4F14 (assembly GCF_048159485.1). Classification (NCBI taxonomy): domain Bacteria; kingdom Bacillati; phylum Actinomycetota; class Actinomycetes; order Kitasatosporales; family Streptomycetaceae; genus Streptomyces; species Streptomyces sp. 4F14. Next base: position 163,988 of record NZ_JBLRVY010000015.1, on the reverse strand, counting down.
GTCGCAGTACACGTCACCGCCGCCCCCGGCGCCAGCGAACTCGCCCCGGCAGGGCAGGAGATGGCCGACATGGTCCCCGTCCCGGAGAACGAACCCTCCTGCACGGCAACGTTCTTGAGGGTGACGTTCCCGGTGTTGGTGGCCTTGAACGAGTACGTCACCGTCTGCCCGACCACCAGGTCCGTCCGGTCGGCCGACTTCTCCACTGTGAGCGACGGCGTCCGCGTCCCGGGGATCGTCGTCGTGGACGGCGAGGAGGGGACGGGCGTCGTGCCCTGCGGCGGGACGCCGGTCACGGTCGCGGAGTTGGAGAGCCGGCCCGCGTCCACGTCGTCCTGCGTGACCTTGTACGTCGCCGTACAGGTCGTCGTCGCGTTCGGCGCCAGCGTCGTGCTCGGGCAGGTGATCGCCGACAGCGTCCCCGTACCCGTGAAGTCGCTGTCCTTCACGGCGATGTTCTTCATCGTGACGTTGCCGGTGTTCGTCACCTTGAAGGAGTAGGTGATCGTGTCACCCAGGACCAGCGAGGTCTTGTCCGCCGACTTCACGACGGTCAGCGCGGGCTTCTGCGTCCCCGTCACCGTCGTAGTACCCGGGGGTGAGGTGATCGGCGTGGAGGTATGGGGCGGTGTACCCGACACCGTCGCCGAGTTGGTGAGCTTCCCGGCGTCCACGTCGGCCTGGGTGACCGTGTAGGTCGCCGTACACGTCGTCGACGTACCCGGCGCGAGCCAGTTGCTGGGGCAGGTGATCGCCGACAGCGTCCCGGAGCCGGAGAACCCGCTGTCCTTGACGGTGAGGTTCGTGATGGTGACGTTGCCGGTGTTCGTAGCTCTGTAGGAGTACGTCACCGTCTGGCCGGCCACCAGGTCCGTCCGGTCGGCCGACTTGGCGACCGTCAAAGAGGGTTTCTGTGTCCCGGTCACCGTGGTGACGGGGCTCGGCGGCGACGAGACCGGCGTGGTCGTGCCCGGCGGAATCCCGGTCGCCGTACCGGAGTTGGTGACCTTCCCGGCGTCCACGTCGGCCTGGGTGACCGTGTACGTCGCCGTACACGTCACGGACGCGCCCGGCGCCAGCGAGCCGCCCGGGCAGGAGACGGCGGGGGTGCCGCCGCTGCCGGAGAAGCTCGTCTCCTTCACCGTGACCCCCGTGAGGGTGACGTTGCCGGTGTTCGTGGCTCTGTAGGTGTACGTGATCGTCTGGCCGACGACCAGGTCCGTACGGTCGGCGCTCTTCGTCACCGTCAGCGCCGGGGTCTGGGTCGTCGTCACCGTCGTCGCCGGGCTCGGCGGCGACGTGACGGGGGTGCTGGTGTTCGGCGGTACGCCGGTCGCCGTCGCCGTGTTGGTGATCTTCCCGGCGTCCACGTCCGCCTGCGTCACGCGGTAGGTCGCCGTGCACGTCACGGACGCGCCCGGCGCGAGCGAACTCGCCCCGCTCGGGCAGGAGACGGCGGGGGTGCCGCCGCTGCCCGAGAAGTTGCCCTCCTGCGCGGCGACGTTCCGCATCGTCACGTTGCCGGTGTTCGTCACCTTGATCGAGTAGGTGATCGTGTCGCCGACGACGACCTTCGTCCTGTCCGCCGACTTCGCGACCGTCAGCGCGGGCTTCGCGGTGAACGGCACGACGGCGGTCGACGGGGTGGAGGTGACCGGCGTGCCGTTGTTCGGCGGATTCCCGGTCGCTGTGGCGGTGTTGGAGATCGACCCGGCGTCGACGTCCGCCTGGGTGACGGTGTAGGTCGCCGTACAGGTCAGCGAAGTCCCGGGCGCCAGCGCCACGTTGTCGCAGGAGACGGACGGGGTGCCGCCGCTGCCGGTGAACGCGGTCTCGTTGATCCGCGTCGAACTCAGCGTGACGTTACCGGTGTTGGTGACCTTGAACGAGTAGTGCAGGGTCTGCCCGGCGTTCAGGTCACCCGTCTCGGCGACCGTCTTCTGCACCGACAGCGCCGGGTTCTGGGAGACGTTCACCGTTGCCGTCGAGGAGTTCGACGTCGGCGCGGTCATACCGCTCGGCGGAGTCGCCGTGGCCGTCGCGGTGTTGGTGACCCTGCCCGCGTCGACGTCCCCCTGGGTCGCCGTGTAGGTGACGGAGCAGGTCACCGAGGCGCCCGGTGCGACGCTGCCGGCGGGGCAGGAGACCGAGGGCCTGGTACCCGTACCTGAGAACGACGACTCGTTGATCCTCGGGTTGGAGACGTCCACCTCTCCGGTATTGGTCACCTGGTAGGAGTACGTCACCGTGTCCCCGGCCCTGGAGATCTGGCCCGGGGAGGCGGACTTGGTGAGGGACAGGGAGGTCTTCGCCGGGGTGATACCGAGGATCTGGCCCCAGCCGTCGATGTTGGTGCCACTGCCCTCGTAGCCGTAGTACATCGTCAGGCTGGTGATCGTCGACGTCGTCGTACTCACGTCGTACGCGCCGCAGCCGAAAGCGGTACAGCTCCCGGAGCCCACGCCGGCGCTGTTGACGTACTGGTTCGGATTGACGATCCCCACGGTCCGACCGCTGTTCCACATCCCCATGCGACCGCTCTGGGAACCGGACGAGTCCAGGCTGAACGTGCCGGACGCGAGGGTGATCGGGTGGTCGTGGTAGCTGCCGATGGTCGAGCTGCCCGCGTTGGCGCCGACGTCGGCCACGTAGAGGACCGGCGTCCTCACCGGCCGGGAGAACGTGTAGGTGACCGAGCCGCAGCCGTTCGTCGCGGTGTTCGTGCAGTTCGTGATACCCGGCTTCAGTGCCGCGCTGCCCGCGTTGGGGAGATACGACGGCGGGGAGTCGACGTACATGATGCCGCCCTGCCCCAAGAGGCTGGTGCCACCGGAGAAGGCCGCGGTCACCACTACCCCACTGGGCGTAGTACCCGTAGCCGTGTTCCCGCTGATCGACCAGCTCGCCGGGTACTCCGACCCCGCCGGCACGGCCGCCGCCGTCGGTGCCCACATCGGAGGCAGCCAGGACAGGAGCAACGCGAGGACGGCCAGGAGCGCGGCCAGTCCACCGCCCCTCCAGCGCGCCGTTCCGCTCTGACGCCTCATCAACCACTCCCGCCTCTCGCCTGACCGGCGAAAACTCCCATCACGTTCGTTATCTCTTACCATCGGGATTTAATTAACCAGACAGACATAAATATGTGTCTTTTGGGATTCCATCGAACGGTCCCCGGCGAGCGGACGTATAGGTGCACGAACAGCGCGGCAACCTTTCCGGGGCCTGTGGCCACTGATGAGCAGCCCCACCCGACCTAAGGACTACGCGTGGCAACCTCATCCCACCGGCGCAGGCAGCCCCGGCGCCGGCCCGGCATCCTCATGTCCGTCATCGCCGTGGCGGGTGTCGCCCTGATCGTGTCGCTGGTCGTCGCCTTCCGTCCCGGCAGCGGGAACGGTGGGGACGACGCGAAGGCGCGGGCCGGGGCGGGGACCGTCGTCGAGGAGCAGTCCGGCGGATCGTCCCCCTCAGGTACTACGCCCTCCCCCAGTACGCCGGTATCCCCTACCCCCAGTCCTTCGGGTTCCCCCTCGCCGTCACCGGCCAGGACCTCTCCCTCCGCCAAGCCCTCTCCCGGACCCGCGTCCGCCGCGCCCGCCCGCCCCCAGGCCGCAGGCGGCTCGGGCAGCGTCGCGGCCACGGGCAGTGGCGACGCCCCGCTCGCCGGCCGTATCGAGCCCGGCCGGACGTACCGGGGCGTCGCCACGTCGTACGACGTCGGCAACGGCGACGGCGCCTGCACCTTCGGGCCGACCGGCGACACCATGACGGCCGCGATGAACACCGCCGACTACGAGACGTCCAGGGCATGCGGAGCGTACGTGCGGGTCAGCGCGGGCGGCGCCGCCATCACCGTACGGATCACCAACGAGTGCCCGGCGCCTTGCGCGCCCGGTCAACTCGACCTGAGTCAGCAGGCGTTCGCGAAGCTGGCGCCGCTGGTCAAGGGGCGGATCCCGATCTCGTGGAGCCTGGTGAGCCCGGCGGTCGACGGGAACGTGTCCGTGCGGTACAAGACCGGTTCCTCGCAGTACTGGTGCGGGATCCAGGTGCTGGGGCACCGAAATCCCGTCGCCCGCCTGGAAGTTCGTGCCGGAGGTGCCTGGACCCGGCTGCCCCGCGCCGAGTACAACTACTTCCTCTCCGAGCAGGGCGGCGGCTGCGGAGGGTCGATCCGGATCACCGACATCTACGGCGAGCAGCTCGTCGTGGACGGCCTCCCCGTGAAGGCGAACGTCGTCCAGCCGACCGGCGTGCAGTTCCGGCAACGCTGAGGGCCACGTTCCATAATCAGGCCATGACCAGCGATCTCCCCCAACTCCTGCGCACGCTCCGGGTCTGGGCGCCCGAGGCCACCCGCCTCCCGGCGTTCGACCCGGACACCGCGCCCGCCACGCCGCTGCCCCTGTTCTCGGACTGGTTCGCCGAGGCGGTGGCGGCGGGTGAGCGCGAGCCGCACACCATGTCGCTGGCGACGGCCGACGCGGACGGCACTCCGGACGTGCGGATCGTCATGCTGCACGGCGCCGACGAGCGGCACGGCTGGTCGTTCGCCTCGCACGCGACCAGCAGAAAGGGCCGCCAACTCGCCGAACGGCCGTACGCGGCCCTCGCCTTCTACTGGCCGTCGCTCGGTCGGCAGGTCCGTGTCCGGGGCCGGGTGACGGCGGCCCCGGACACGGAGTCCCAGGCGGATCTGCACGCCCGCTCGACGGGCGCGCTGGCCGCCGCGCTCACCGGACGGCAGAGTCAAGTCCTGTCGTCACCGGGCGAGTTGGCGACCGCCTCCGAGGAAGCCTGGGAGCGGGCTGTGCGGGATCCCGAATCCCCCTCCCCGACCTGGACGCTGTACCAACTCGCCCCGGACACCGTGGAGTTCTTCCAGGGCGACGAGCGACGCAGGCATGTACGGCTGGAGTACCGCTGGAGCGAGGGGAGTTGGGACAAGGCGTTGCTCTGGCCCTGATTCAGAGCGCTGCCAGGACCTCCCGCGCGACCCGCTCCCCCGACCGTACGGCCCCGTCCATGAACCCCATCCAGTAGACGGACGTCTCCGTCCCGGCCCAGTGGATGCCGCCGACCGGGGTCCTCAACGACCGTCCGTACTGGGTGAGTACGCCCGGCGCGGCGATGGAGACGGGGCCGCCGCGCGTGTACTGCTCGTTGTTCCAGCGGTGCAGGGCGAAGGAGGTCGGCGTGGCGGCCTTGGCACCGAAGTAGGTGGTGAAGTCCTTGAGGACCGCCGTACGCACCTCGGCCTCGCTCGCCGCGTCCAACTGCCGTGCCTTGTCAGCCTCGATGAAGCCCATGAGGGCACCGAAGGAGGCGTCCGGCGGGGAGTTGTCGAACGTCGAGCTGATCACCCCGCTGTCGCTGACGACTTGGCCGTTGAGACCGTCGGCCCGCCAGAAGGGCGTGTCGTAGATCGCGATCGCCTTGGCGACCGAGGCCATCGGCAGGCGCTGCGTCAACTGGTCGCGGGCGGCGGGCATCAGGGGGTCGTACGTGATGCGCGCGGCGAGCGGCGGGGGTACGGCGACGATGACGCGGGACGCGGTGACCGTCGTGCCGTCCGCCGAAACGACGTACCGGGAACCGGACTTGGCGATCGAGCGGACCGGCGCGTTGAGCAGGACGCGGTTGCCGAGGGTGGCGGCCAGCTTGATCGGGACCTCTTGGGAGCCGCCGACGAACCTCAACTCCTGGGCGCCCTTGGCTGTTTCGGTGAGGCGCTCCAGGGTGCCGGGGTTGTTCGCGTCGCCCGCGCCGGCGATGTAGTAGAGGACGAAGAGCAGGGAGAGTTCGCGGGGTTCGGCCGAGAAGATCGACGTACAGGCCACGTCCAGCAGGAACTTGGCGGACGGGACGACCGCGTTGGCGCGCAGCCAGGTCTCGAAGGTCTGGCGGTCCCATTCGTCGGCCTTGGGCGCGGTCCAGGGGGCGTCGACGGGGACCTGCTTGGCCATGTCGTTCAACGAGGCTTGCACGATGGCCGCGTTGGCGAGTCCGGCGAGGTCGACGGGCGGGACCGAGCCGAGGGCGCCGTCGGTGGCGTACGGGGTCTTCTTGCCGTCCTTGTAGAGGAGGTTGTTGCCGGTGTTGTAGGTCGCGAAGGTCTCGACGCCGAGGGAGTCGGCGAGCGCCTTCATCCGGGTCTGGGTCGGGCCGATGAACTCGCCGCCGCCTTCGGTGACTCCGCCGTTCGCGAGCTTCAGGTTCAGCACCCGGCCGCCGACCCGGTCGCGGGCCTCCAGGACGAGGACGGACTTGCCGGCCGCCACCAGGTCGCGGGCCGCCGTCAGTCCGGCGAGCCCGGCGCCGACGATCGCGACGTCGACGTCACGGGTGGCGGTCGCGGCCTGCGCGGAGGCCATACCTGCGGCCGTCGCGGCCAGGGTGAGGGCGCCCGCGCCCCCGATCAACTTGCGGCGGGAGAAGGGTCTTTCGCTTGCCACGTGCGGCCTCCGGGGGTGGTCGGCAGAGCTCGGCGCAACTTGCCGGAACGGGAAAGCTGAGAAATGTTCACGTTCCAGCGCGCATTCTGGCGACTCGCGCCGCCGCGCGACAGCTCTGCGGCCCGGCCCACCTGTCACATCCGACACATGTACAACACCCGCACTACTGCGATGAGTTGAGGTTCTCTACGCTCGCAGGTCCCGGGCGATCCGGCGGGCGATGCGCTCCGCGTCCATCCCCACCTCGCGGAACGTCCCGCTGATCGGCGTGACGAACCCGGTGAAGTACAGCCCCGCCGCGTTCTTCGGCGTCCGCGCGCCGTTCACCACCGGCCGCCCGGCCTCGTCGAGCACGTCGAGCGGGCCGACGAGCCCTTCCAGCGCGCGGGAGTACCCGGTCGCGGCGATGACGGCGTCGACCCGCACCCGCTGCCCTCCGGCGAGCAGCACCTCGCCCTCCTCGAACCCCTCGACGGCGCCCACGACTTCGACCTTGCCCTTGCGGATCGCGCTGATCAGCCCGACGTCCTGGACGGGGATCGCGCCCGCCTTGGCCCGGCTGTAGAGCCCGGTGTCGGGCCGGGGCAGGCCGTGCTCCGAGAGGTCGGGGATGCTCAACTTGGCCATGGGGCGGGCGAGTCGGTCGACCACGGGGGCGGGCAGGCGGCGGACGAGGATGCCCGTGTACTGCGCCGCCCAGCCGGCCGTCGAGCGGCGCACGATGTGCGGGACCGTCCTGACCGCGAGCAGCACCCGGGCCGCGCCATTCTCCACCAGGTCCACGGCGATCTCGGCGCCCGTGTTGCCGACGCCGACGACGAGGATGTCCTTGCCCTTGTAGCGGGCGCCGTTGCGGTACTCGACGGCGTGCGTCAGCGGGCCGTCGTACGACTCCCGTCCTGTCCATCCCGGGAGGTACGGGGTGTGGTTGTAGCCGGTCGCGACGATCACGGCCGAGCCGGTCAGCTCGCGTCCCCCGGTAGCTCTCAGGAGCCAGCCGGTGCCGTCGGGGGCGCGCTCCACGCCGGAGACCTCGACGCCGGTGACGATGTCCAGTTCGTGGTGCTCGACGTACTTCTCCAGGTACCGGACGACGTCCGCGCGGGCCACCCAGCGGCCGAACTTGCGCGGCATCGGCAGGCCGGGCAGGGCCGACAGGCGCCGGGTCGTGTGCAGATGCAGACGGTCGTAGTGGCGGCGCCAGGAACTGCCCACGCGGTCGGCCTTCTCCAGCACGACCGCCCGGATGCCCTTGCGCTTGAGCGCGTACGCCGCGGCGAGGCCGCCCGGTCCGCCGCCGATGATGTAGACCGGGCGGTCGGTCGGGGTGGGGGCGGTGTGCCGGGACTGTATCGGCGCTGTGGATTCGCTGGGCTGGGCCATAGTCGCGAGCGTAATCACGCGCCGGGTTGATGGGTATCGGTCAAGACCGGAATTGGTTGCGGATTGATCACGGATGTAAAGAGGTGTGCGAAGTCATGTGCACCGGCGGTCGATACGGGTGGTGACCGGCGCCGCATGACGGGAAGCGCCGGTCACCACGATCGGGGGCGGACCGAGGGGGTGGTCCGCGAGTACTACCCGGGGACCACCCGGGAGCTACCTCGCCTTGTGGCCCGAGATCTTCGCGATCCAGGCGATGAAGTCGCCGGGGTCGGTGTTCGCGCCGTGGCCCTCGTCCCAGTAGTACTTGTGGCTGACCTCGTCACCGAGGCCGTTCGCGGCGGCGGCGAGATTGGCCGAGACCGTGTGCGAGGTGTCGGAGTCCTTCGTACCGAGGCGGATCCACCAGTGCCTGGTGCGGCCCGGGTTGGCCTTGCCGGTGAGGAAGGTCATCGGGTTCATCAGGCGCAGCGTCTCGGGGAGGTCGCTCGCAACGCGCTTGCTCGACAGGCCCGTCGTGTCGTTCTTCGCGCCGAACGCCGTGAAGTGGCGGGCGATCGTCGTCCCCTTGCCGAAGAGGTTGTTCTCCCCCGTCGACAGGTCGAACGCGTCGAAGGACGGCACCGGCTTCTTGCGCGCGCCGACGTGCGTGAGGAAGTCCGCCCAGGAGAAGGACGCCTTGCCGTTCTTCCAGGTGATGAAGGTGTTCGCGGCGAGGTACGTGGTGCGCGCGGAGTCGGTGAGGGCGGCGAGGTGAGCGGTCGCCGACGGCTCCAGGTACTGGCGTACCAAGTACTCGTCGTAGTTACGGGCGTTGAGGTTGCCGAAGCCGCCAAGTCCCTTGAGTTTCAAGGACGCTTGGTACTCGGCGAACTGTCCGCGCAGTTCCTTCGACAGTGCCTGGTCGACCTTCGCGCCCGAACTCGTCGCGCTGTCACCCCAGTTCCACTCGTACGCGCCGTCCGCGTGCTCCAGGTCGGTGATCGGGCACCAGGCCCCGGTCGCGAAGATCGCGTCGCTCGCGTCCGCCGCCCCGAGGTCCTTGAGGAGCTTCGCGTACAGCGGGCTGTCGCCGGACGCGCCGAGCAGCGCGGAGAGCGCGCCGCCCGCGCTGGTGCCGGCCGACACGATGCGGTCCGTATTGCCGGGGATGCGGCCCTTGTTGGCGCGGACGTACCGCACGGCCGCCTTGAGGTCGACGATCGCGGCGGGGGCGACGCCGTAGTACTCACCGGCGGAGTTCTTCAGCGTACGGCCGCGCGCGCCCGGCTCCACGATCACGAAACCGGCGGCCAGGGCGAGGAGTTGGTTGGACGCGAGGGCTCCGCCGGTGGCGTTGGTGTTGCCGTTGGCGCCGGGGGCGGTGCTTGTCGCGCTGCTGGGGGAAGCTGTCGGAGCTCCGCTGGGGGCGCCGCCTCCGCCGCCCGGTGTCATGCCGCCGCCCCCTACGCCGGTCGCGTCCGCGACGGACGACGGCATGTAGCCGCCGATCGAGTTCGCGAACAGGATCGGCGCGTTCTTCGCGTCGACCGCGACACCGTCGATCTCGACCGGGACGCTCACATTGAGGCTCTGGTAGGTGGCGTCGACCGGCTTGGCGACGTACGTGATCGCCTTCCAGAAGTGGTACGTCACCGCGTGCTCGGCGCCCTCGGTGTCCGTGACGGTGGTCGTCAGCTTCGTGTAGCCCTCGGGGTCGAATACCAGGGAGCCAGTGGCGGCGGTCCCTCCCGAGGGGGATGTGGTCGAGTCGTCGGCCTGCGCGCTGTAGGCGATACCGCCGACAGCCGCCGCACCCGCGGTCGCGCCGATCCCCAGGACCACCGTCCTGCGCTTCACTGACCCTGACCTGTGCTTCACGACGCTGCCTCTCGTCCGGCTCCCGAGCCGCGGTTCCCTGCTTCCGACCTGCGGCACCTTGCTCTCGCGAACGAACGTAGTTCTACGCCGACAAAATCGTCAACAATATGTCTGGCATTCATGGGGGGACGCAAAGATTCACAGCTGGGGGACAGGGGCGGGCGCGGGCCAGAGCGCCGGAGCGACCTCACCGAAGGCGTCCGGCATGCCGGAGGTGGCGCGGTGCGACCGGTCGCAGCCGTGTGAGGCCGGGGCGGGGTGCGCCCCCGGCGGTCAGCCCACCAGCGCCGCGTGCAACGCGCCGAACGCCTCACGGAGTTCCGACGTGGCGATCGGGTCGATCTCCATCTGCAAGTGGCACACGTCGTCGTCGCCGTTGGGGGTCAGGCGGACGAAGAGCGCGAACCCCTCCCCAGCCCGCTCCGCCTTCAGCGTCAGCGGGTTGTTGCGGCCAGGGGTCACCGCCTCCGAAAAGCGGCCGGTCCAGGGGTCGTTGAGGCGAAGGAGCATCTGCTCCGTGAAGTCCACGACCTCCTCGGCGTCGAGGTCCGCGGTGAAGTCGGCCGTCAGCCAGGAAGCCCAATCCGCGCTGACCTGCCAGGTGTTGACCCCGGTCCGGGCCAGCTCCAGCCACGCGCCGTCACTGCCGAGGCGTATCCGCGGCTGTTCCATCCCACCCTCCGGTTTCCGTGATCCGAACTCGCGATCCTATTGGGGCGAACCCGCGACGCCGGAGCCGCCGCCCACGCCCCTTGCCAAACCCCGCCCCCACCCCTAGAACTGACGCATCGTCAGATGTGCGGCCCCGTTCGCCCGACCCCGCAGGGAGTCTCATGGACACGATCTGGCTCGACGGTGCGCAGTGGCTGGCCGTGTTGCGGATCGGGCTCGGGCTGTGGTGGCTGGAGAGCTGGCGGCACAAGGACAAGAAGACGTGGTTCCAGGGCGGGGGGATCCGGTGGGCCGCGGACATCGCCGCCAAGCACCGGTGGTCCGCCGTGCGCAGTGGTTTCGCGGTCACCGTCACGCCGCGGCCCCGGGTGATGGCGTACGTCGTCGCCTACGCCGAACTCGCCCTCGGGCTCGGCCTCATCCTGGGGTTCCTCACACCCGTAGCCCTGATCGGCGGACTGCTCCTGAACGCCCTCTACTTCGTCCTCATGATCCACGACTGGGCGGAGCAGGGGCAGAACTCGATGATGGGGCTGATGTCCGTGGTGGGGCTGTTCGGGATGTCATGGCAGAGCTGGTCCGTGGACAGCGCGCTGGGGTGGTTCTGAGATGGCCGAGACTCCGGGGGTCCCTCAGAAGTACGACGTACCTGCGTACGGCATACCTGAGGCCGATGCCCTCACCCTCCCCTACTGGGATGCCGCCGCCCGGGGCCGCCTGCTGATCCGGCGCTGCACGGCCTGCTCGCGCCCCCACCACTACCCCCGCGAGTTCTGCCCCCACTGCTGGAGCGAGGACGTCGTCTGGGAGGAGGCGTGCGGGCGGGCCGGCCTCTACACCTGGTCGACCGTCCACCGCAACGACCTCCCCCCGTTCCGCGACCGCACGCCCTACCTCGCGGCGGTGGTGGACCTGGAGGAAGGGCCCCGGATGATGACGGAGCTGGTGGGGTGCACGGCTGCGGAGCTGTACGCGGGGATGGAGCTGGCGGTGAGGTTCCGGGAGGGTGTGCCGGTGTTCGGGCTACCTGGGAGGTAGGTCGGGAAGGGTAGCTCCGGAGGGGTAGTCCGGCGGAGGTAGTTCTGGCGGGTAAGCCTCGGGAGGTAGCTCCGGAGAGGTAGCTCCCCAGGGGTACCCCCAGAGAGGTAGCCCCGCAGAGGTAGCCCCGCAGAGGTACCCCCAGAGAGGTAGCCCCGCAGAGGTAGATCAAATGGGGTGCCCCTCCAGAGTGACCCGGTTTCAATGGCCCCATGCCCCCAGCGACCGACCCCGTCCCCCTCCCCTCAGCCCCCACCCCCCTCCTGCACGGCCACGGCCTCACCCTGCGTTCCTGGGACCCCACCTCCGACGCGGACGTGGACGCCTGGCTGCGCGGTCAGTCCGATGACGAGTTCCGGCGGTGGAACACCCCGCTCATGCCGGTGACCGACCACGTCTCGGCCCGTGCCCACCTGCGGTCGAAGGTGGCGGGCGCCGCCCAGGGCACGGCCATGCCGTTCCGCCTCACCGACACCGCTACCGGCGAGACGCTGGGACAGATCGGGCTGAACCTCGTCAACCGGGTCACCCGGAGCGCGCGGGTCGGCTACTGGGTGCTGCCCGAGGCGCGGGGCCGGGGTGTCGCGACGCGCGCCCTGATCGTCGTAGCCCGCTGGTCGCTCACCGAATTCGGTCTGCACCGGCTGGAGTTGGACCATGCGGACGGGCACGACGTGTCCTGCCGCATCGCCGTCCGCTGCGGTTTCCGTCACGAGGGCACTCTCCGTGACGCCACCTTCGCCGCGGGCCGCCACGACGCTTTCCGCGACATGCACCTGCACGCCCGCCTGTCCTCGGACCCCGAACCGACCTGGGAGCACAAATGAGTGACGACCACTGGCGGTTGATCACCGACCTGACCGAATTCCTGGACGAGGCAGGCCCGTTCCTGCGCTCGCGCCCGGTCCGCCACACGGTCTCCCTGTCCGTGCTGGAGAACCTGCGCACCCAGGGCACGTCCCTCTACGGCGACCGCCACCCCGTCTTCGGCGCCCTCACCGACGCCGACGGCCAGGTGGTGGCGGCCTTCTTCCACACCCCGCCCCACCCGCTCAACGTCACCCGACTCGCCCCGCACCAGGCGCAGTCGCTTGCCGACGCCCTCCTGTCCCACGATCACCAGCTCCTCGGGATCACCTCGGACAAGACGACGGCGGCGGCGTTCGTGGAGAGCTGGAGGCACCGGACGAACACCACGGCGACCGTCATCCGCGGTGAACGCCTCTACCGCCTGGGTGAGTTGACCCCGCCCGAGCCCGCCCCGCCGGGCCGCCCGCGTATCGCGACCTCGGCGGACCACGCCCGACTCCAAGCCTGGAACAGCGCCTTCGCGGCCGAACTCGGCTTTCCCCGCCCAGCGGCCGACTCCCTGCTGGCCTCCCGCATCGCCGCCGGCGGCTTCACTCTCTGGGAGACCCCGGACGGCACCCCGGTGTCCATGGCGGCAGCCACCGGCCTGATCGCCGGCCAGATCCGGATCGTGACGGTCTACACCCCGCCCGAGCACCGCGCCCGGGGTTACGCGGGCGCCGCCACCGCCGAGGCGAGCCGTCGCGCCCGCGAGGCCGGAGCCCAGGAGGTGCTGCTCTTCGCGGACTTGGCGAACCGGACGAGCAACGCCCTGTACCAGCGCATCGGTTACCGGCCGGTCGAGGACTTCACCGCGTACGGCTTCCAGGACTGACCGCCCGCGCCCGGACCCTCTCCAAGCTTTCACCGCACCCCCATTCCTGACACACCATCAGTTATGTAATCTGACAGTGCGTCAGCTAAGCCAAGGAGACGGGCGGACCGATGCTTGGATCAACCCACGGCACCCTCACCACCGACTCCCGCCGGGCCCGGGTCATCGCGTGCGGCGAGCAGCCCGGACCGGCTGTGCACGGCAGGCCGGCCGATGTGGACGGTATGGACGTCAGCGGACGCCCGCTGTACGCGGACGTGCCGGATCTGGAGCGGTTCTTCCGGCCCGAGTCGGTCGCGGTCGTCGGCGCCTCGGACGCCGAGGGACGGCCCAACACCGGGATCACCAGGCAGTTGCTGGCCTGGTCGAAGCGGGTGGGGGCCCGGCTGCACCCGGTGCACCCCACCCGTGCTGCGGTCTTCGGCATCCCGTGCGTCGCGTCGGTCACGGACCTTCCCGAACAGGTCGATCTGGCCGTGCTGTTGGTGTCGGACCCGCTGCCGGTGATCGAGCAACTCGCGGAGACGAAGGTGAAGTTCGCGGTCGCCTTCGCGTCCGGTTTCGCCGAGACCGGCGAGGAGGGGGCCGCCGCGCAGGCGGGGCTGGCGGCGGCCGTGGAGCGCGCGGGCCTGCGCCTGCTGGGTCCGAACACCAACCTGAACGCGTTCGAGGAGTTCCGCGAGGATCTCGACGGACCGGCGATCGCGCTCATCACCCAGTCCGGCCATCAGGGCCGACCGGTGTTCTCCCTCCAGGAGTTGGGCGTGCGCCTGTCCCACTGGGCGCCCACCGGGAACGAGGCGGACCTCGAAACGGCCGACTTCATCTCGTACTTCGCCGAGCGGCCGGAGACCGGCGCCATCGCGTGCTACGTCGAGGGCCTCAAGGACGGCCGCGCGTTCCTGCTCGCCGCCGACCGCGCCGCCCGCCGCAAGGTCCCGGTCGTCGCGGTGAAGGTCGGCCGCACCGAGACCGGCGCTCGCACGGCGGCCTCCCACACCGGCAAACTCACCGGCGCGGACGACGTGGTGGACGCCGCGATGCGCCAGTACGGCGTGATCCGCGTCGACGCGCTGGACGAACTCCAGGACACGGCAACCCTGTTGGCCCGGGCGAAGCCTCCGGTGGCGAACGGCGTCGCGGTGTACGCGATCTCGGGCGGCACCGGCGCCCACGTCGCCGACCTCGCGACGGCGGCCGGTCTCGCTCTGCCGCCCCTCTCCGCCGCCAAGCAGGCCGAACTCCACCAGTGGATACCGGAGTTCCTCAGTGTCGCGAACCCGATCGACAACGGCGGACACCCCGTCGGCGACCACCGGGGCCGCAGGATCATCGACGCGATCCTCGCCGATCCGTCCGTCGGGGTGCTGATCTGCCCGATCACCGGGCCGTTCCCGCCGCTCAGCGACCGTCTGGTCGAGGACCTGGTGGCGGCGGCCGAGGAGACGGACAAACTGGTGTGCGTGGTGTGGGGTTCACCGGTCGGCACCGAACCCGCCTACCGGGAGGTGCTGTTGGGCTCGCGCCGGGTCGCGACGTTCCGTACGGTCCCCAACTGCCTAGCGGCGGTGCGGGCTTACCTCGACCACCACCGCTTCACCAGCGACTACCGCTCACCCTTCGACCAGGCCCCCCGCACCCCCTCGCCCTCCTTCCGCAAGGCCCGTGAACTCATGCGGCCCGGGCAGCAGTTGAGCGAGCACGCGGCCAAGCAACTGCTGCGCGCGTACGGGATCCGGGTGCCGCGCGAGCAGTTGGTGACCAGCGCGGCCGGAGCCGTACGGGCCGCGAGCCTCGTCGGCTACCCGGTCGTGATGAAGGCGTCCGGCGCGGACATCGCCCACAAGACGGAACTCGGGCTGGTGAAGATCGGCCTCACCTCGGCCAGCCAAGTCCGGGACGCCTACCGCGAGTTGACGGACATCGCGCGGTACGAGGACGTCGCGCTGGACGGTGTCCTGGTCTGCCAGATGGTCGCGCAGGGCGTGGAGATGGTCGTCGGCGTCAGTCACGATGACCTGTTCGGGCCGACGGTGACGGTCGGGCTCGGCGGGGTCCTCGTCGAGGTGCTGCACGACACCGCCGTCCGCGTACCGCCCTTCGGGGAGACGCAGGCGCGGGACATGCTGACGGATCTGCGGGGGCGGGCGCTGCTGGACGGAGTGCGGGGGCGCCCCCCGGCGGATCTGGACGCGCTGGTGGAGGTGATCCTGCGGGTGCAGCGGATGTCGCTCGAACTCGTCGATGACATCGCGGAGTTGGACATCAACCCGCTGATCGTGCTGCCTCGGGGGCAGGGGGCGGTGGCGCTGGACGCGCTGGCGGTGTGCCGGTGAGCACGCCTCGGCCGACCGGGTCCGGAGCCGACGCCACGCCTGAAGCCAACGCCGCTTCCCAGGCCGACGCAGCGCCCGGAACCGACGCCACGCCCCAAACCCACACCGCCTCCAAGACCCACGCCGCGCCCGGAACCCACACCGCTTCCAAGGCCGACACCGCGCCCGGAACCGGCGCCGCCCCCAAAGCCCACGCCGACCCCGAGGCCGCCCCCGCCACCGAATCCCCCCTCCTCCACTCCACCGACGACCACGGCATCACCCGCCTCACCCTCAACCGCCCCGAGGCCCTCAACGCCCTGACACCGTCCCAACGGGACGCGATCATCGGCCGGTTGGAGGACGCGTCCGCCGACCCCGCCGTACGTGTGGTCGTCCTGACCGGCACCGGCCGCGGCTTCTGCGCGGGTGCCGATCTGCGAGGTGGCCCCACGAAGGAGGTGCTGCCCGGGGACGTGTCGCGGACCCTGCGGGTGGGGGCGCAGCGGCTCGTCGCCGCCGTGCTCGACTGTGAGAAGCCGGTGATCGCGGCCGTGAACGGGACGGCGGCCGGACTGGGGGCGCATCTCGCCTTCGCCTGCGATCTCGTGCTCGCCGCCGAATCGGCGCGTTTTATCGAGGTGTTCGTGCGGCGGGGGCTCGTGCCGGACGCGGGCGGTGCCTATCTGCTGCCCCGGCTGATCGGGCCGCATCGCGCCAAGGAGCTGATGTTCTTCGGGGATTCGCTCGCGGCGCCGGAGGCCGAGCGGCTCGGGCTGGTCAACAGGGTCGTACCGGACGGGGAGTTGGCGAAGGCGGCGCAGGAGTGGGCGGCCCGCCTGGCCACCGCCCCCACCCGCTCCCTCGCCCTCACCAAGCAACTCCTGAACGCCTCCCTCGACTCCGACCGGACCACCGCGTTCGCCGCCGAGGCCGCGGCCCAGGAGATCAACATGACGACGGCGGACGCGCGGGAAGGGCTGCGGGCGTTCGTGGAGCGCAGGAGCCCCGTTTTCAGGGGGCGTTGACCCCAAACCCCCAACCCCAACCCCAACCCCAAGCCCTCCAGCCCTCCAGCCCTCCAGCCCTCCAGCCCTCCAGCCCTCCAGAAGACCCCGGACACCCTGTCAGGCGTGCCTGAGGATACGCAGATCACCCGCATCGGGGTCACCGAACAGCACGAACAACTCCGGCGAGTCAGCCGTACCGCCGATGACCCAGTACGTGTCCGCCCCGCAGCCCTCAAGGCGTACGACGGCCCCGTCGCGTTCCTCGGATCCCTCGCCGGCGAAGCGGTCGTGGCGCCCCTCGGTGTCGAGGAACCAGGTGCCGGTGGCGTCGCAGAGGTCGTAGACCTTGTCCGCGGACCAGTCCTCGACGCCCTCCTGGGTCTGCGCGGGCAGGGCGTTCGCCTCGGCACGGCCTCCGGGGCGCAGGGTCAGTTCCGCGCCGTCCGCGCCGCGCCAGACGCCGGTGAGGCGGTCGGCGGAGAGCCGGGGCGGCTCGTACTGAGGTACTAGACCTGCCGTATCAGCCGCGAACACCCCCGTGAGTACTACGCCGAACAGGGCCACCGAGGCAGGGACCGAGCGCCACCACACGCCTCCGGTGGACCATGGGTGGCTCCTGCGGCGTAGTACCAGGACCGCGAGCATCGGGAGGAAGCCGAGCACGGTCAGGGCAGCGGCGGCCGACAGAAAAGGAACGTCCAGGGCCAGGGCAGCCGGCGCCGCCCACAGCGCGCTCACGAGCGCCGTAGCTCCCAGGTAGTACACCCCTGCCGGACGGCCACCACCCCTGAGGAGCGCGGCGAGCGTTCCGGCGGGGCGGGTGACCAGGGCCGCCTGGAGGAGGCCGGTGAACGGCACCCACAGCGGGGCGAACAGGAGGACGCAGGTCCACCCGAGGGCGGGCGGGGAGATCCCGTAGTCGTCCTGGCCCGAGGACCGGGCGAGCCAGACCACGAAGGCGGCCGGTATCTGCGCCGCAGCCGTCGCCGCGGCCACCTGTGTGTCGACAGGCGCCCAGCTCAGCCGCGCCGCCCGGAAAGTCCCCCGCCTCATGAGGGGGAGCGTATGCGGGGCGCGCAAAGAAGGGTTCACCACCCCTTCCGACCTGACGCTCCGTCAGCTTCAATGGAGGGGTGATGGGACACGCAGGCGCTGCGGCAGCCGCAGTCCGCTATCTGAGAGCCCTGCCGGGCGGCGGGACGGCCGAAGGGCCGCTGGTACCGCGCCCGGACCTGCGGTGCGTACGGGACGGCGAGGCCGCGCCGGTCGACCAGGAGATGTTCCGGCGGGTGCTCGGGAACTTCGCGAGCGGGGTGACCGTTGTCACGGCACCGGCACTCACGGAAGGAGCGTCCCCCGCCGGGTTCGCCTGCCAGTCCTTCGCCTCCCTCTCCCTCGACCCGCCCCTCGTCGTCTTCATGGTGGCCCGCACGTCGGCGACCTGGCCCCGGATCGCCCGCGCCGGCGTCTTCTGCGTCAACATCCTCGCCGAGGACCAGTCGGAGCTGTGCCGCGCCTTCGCCCGCAGCGGCACGGACAAGTTCGCCGGGGTGCCGTACGACCCCGCCCCCACCACCGGCTCCCCCCGCCTCACCGGCACCCTCGCGTGGGTGGACTGCACGATCCACGCGGTCCACACGGGCGGCGACCACCTCATCGTCGTAGGCAGGGTGGACGCGCTGGGGACGACGGGCGGAGAGCGGAAACCGCTGCTGTTCCATCGGGGACGGTTCGTCTGACCGGTCAAGCGTCGCGGCGTGGTCTGCCCCTTCTCGGAGCGGGTGGCCGCCAGTCGTACACATCCTGCTCCGACAGGCCGAGGCGCCGGCGTCGGCGAGCCCGCGTCTGCCGTCCCCTCGCTGCGCCTCCCACAGCTCCTCCCAGCGCGACCTCTTGGCAAGGCCCGACGCCCTGTACCGAAGCGGGCCCGCCTCTGGGGAACGTGCTCGTCGGCCAGCAGCTTCACCAGCAGTTCCGTCGTGGTGGAGGCCGGTGAATGGAGTTCCGCCAGCTGTACGAAATCCTCGTCCTCCGACAGCAGTTCGGCTAGCTGCCCCACGGAACGGACGACAGGGCGGCGGCCTCGTGGGAACGTCTCGTACCACAGCCGAGAAGACTCGCAGAGGCCGAGCAGACGGTCCTGAAGGATCCCGTGCACCAGAGCGTCCCAGCTCTCTGTCGCCCAACGCCGCTTGTGTTCGGGCCGCTCCAGCAGTGCCGGCAACGGGTTCTCCTGAACGGCCGCCACCCGGCGCTCCACCAGACGCCGGTAGTCCGAGGGCCAGTGGTCCGGGATCTCGGTCATCGGGAGCGCATCGTGCCGGTCGAACCAGGTGGTTTCCGTCTCTCCCGCCACGGTCTTCCTGGCCGGCACGATCTCGAAGGACCGCTCCCCCGGCCACGACGATCTTGAGGTTCGGGACGTCGTCCAACCGCCTCGTCCCGCCGACGCTGTTCAGCGCGGCCATCAGCAGACGGAATCGGGCGACGAGCACGACACACGGATCGATGTCGCAGCCGTGTACGGATCGCGGCTCCCTCGCCGCCCGCTGCCAAGGGCTCATGTCCGGCCTGATCTCGGACCAGCCTCGCAGGAGACGGTGATAGGCCCCCAGAAGGAACGCGCCCGTCCCGCAGGCGGGGTCGACGAATCTGAAGCCGGGTGTCGCGACCTGGCCGCAGGACTTCCACGCGCTCGCGTCGAGCAGCGAGGGCAGATCTGCCAGGAAACTCGTGTCCTCGGCGCGGCCGGCCTGGGAATCGCCGTAGCCGTGTTCCTGAGTTGACGAAGCCGCACCCCTAAGGCATACACCTCTAATGAAATCCAGGGAGTGACCGTGCCCCCTCAAGGCCGCCCAAGCCATCACGCGTCTTCGACCGAGCACGCGAATGGGACGCCCTCACCTCGTTCGTCGGCCGCCCGCTGCCCCACGCCGCGCTAGGTGTCGTCAGCGGACGCCGGCGCATGGGAAAGACATACCTGCTGCGAGCGCTCGTCGAGCAGTACGGCGGCTTCTACTTCGCGGCCACCGACGCGACCGAGGCGGAATCCCTCCGCCAGTTCAGCACCGCGCTGGCCGAGTACGCCGGTTCCCCCGTGCCGTTCTCCTTCGCCACCTGGGACGACGCCATGGCGTACCTCTTCGGGCTCGCGGCGCCCGGGGCACGGCCCGGCGACGGCCCGGCGCTCGCCGTCATCGACGAGTTCCCGTACCTGGTGAAGGCCGCACCGGAGCTGCCGTCCCTCGTCCAGCGGCTGATCGACCGCTTCCAGAGCGAAGAGAGCCGGATGCGGTTGCTGCTGTGCGGCTCGGCGATGTCCGTGATGGGCGGGCTGCTGGCCAGCACCGCACCACTGCCTGGCCGGGCTCAGCTCGAACTCGTGGTACGTCCCTTCGGGTACCGGGCGGCGGCGGACTTCTGGGGCGTCGCGGCGGAGCCTGCCCTCGCCGTCCGGCTGCACGCGGTCCTCGGTGGTACCCCGGCGTACCGTCGGCAGTTCCTGGCGGATGACGTTCCCGCCGGTCCGGACGACTTCGACGACTGGCTCTGCCGTACCGTCCTGTCGCCGTTCAGCCCACTCTTCCGGGAGGCCCGGTATCTCCTCGCGGAGGAGGCCGACATCCGTGACACCGCGCTGTACCACTCGGTGCTCGCCGCCGTGGCCCAGGGCAATTCGACGCGCGGCGGCATCGCGGGCTACATCGGCCGCAAGTCCGTGGACATCTCCCATCCGCTCAACGTCCTGGAGGACAGCCGCCTCCTGGCGCGGGAGGCCGACGTCTTCCGGGCCGGGAAGTCGCAGTACCGCATCACCGAACCCCTGATCAATTTCTACGAGGCTGTCATGCGTCCGGCCTGGGCCCGGCTGGAGAGCGGCCAGGCGACGGACGTGTGGGCGCGGTCCGGTGAGCGCTTCGCGGCGCAGGTGATCGGGCCGCACTTCGAGGCGATGTGCCGCGAGTACGTCCTGGGTCCCGGGCGGTCACTGCTCGGCACGGACCTGGGAGAGGTGGGGTGCGGCATCGTCGCCGACCCCAGGGAGCGCCGGCAGATCGAGATCGACGTGGCCGTCGTCGAGCAGGGCACCGGCGGTAACCGCCCGGCGGTCGCCCTGCTCGGCGAGGTGAAGTGGGGCACCGTCATGGGCCGTTCCCACCTCGACCGGCTGACGCACGCGAGGGAACTGCTCACCGCACGCGGCATGGATACGTCGCACTGCGGGCTGGCGTGCTTCAGCGCGGCGGGTTTCAGCGAAGCACTGAGGGCCGAAGCCGCCCGGGGCGGCGTGCTGCTGGTCGGGCTCGACGAGTTGTACGGGCGGGCGGCACCGGTCGGCTTCCTGATCTGAACGGCGCCCGCCCCGAAACTCACGCCACCGCAAGCCCCGCCTGCGCCCCTCCCCCCTGCCTCCGTATCACCAGCGCCATCAGCGCCGCCGCCGCGCACAGCGCGCCCGACGCGTACCAGACGACGTCGTACGAGCCGAAGACGTCCCGCGCGACTCCGCCGGCGAAGGCGACGAGGGCCGCGCCGACCTGGTGGGAGGCGAGGACCCAGCCGAAGACGATGGCGGAGTCGTCGCCGTAGTGCTCGCGGCACAGGGCGAGGGTGGGCGGGACGGTGGCGACCCAGTCGAGGCCGTAGAAGACGATGAAGAAGATCATCGGGGGGTGGACGGTGGCGGCGAGCAGCATCGGGAGGAAGAGCAGCGAGATGCCGCGCAGGGCGTAGTAGACGGCGAGGAGGCGGCGCGCGTCGAAGCGGTCGGTGAACCAGCCGGAGGCGATCGTGCCGACGACGTCGAAGACGCCGATCACCGCGAGGAGCGAGGCGGCGGCGGTGACGGGCATGCCGTGGTCGTGCGCGGCGGGCACGAAGTGGGTCTGGACCAGGCCGTTGGTGGAGGCGCCGCAGATCGCGAAGGTGCCGGCGAGCAGCCAGAACGGGCCGGTGCGGGCCGCCTCGAACAGGACGGTCACCGCTCGGCGCGCGGCGCCCGTGACGGGCGGCGGCTTCTCGGTGAACTCCTTCGCGCCGTACGGCTTGAGGCCGACGTCCGCCGGGTGGTCGCGCAGCAGCAGCCAGACGAAGGGGACGACGGCCAGGGCGGCGAGGGCGACGGTCACCGCGGCCGGGCGCCAGTCGTAGCGGGTCACCATCCAGGACAGCAGCGGCAGGAAGATCAGCTGCCCGGAGGCGGACGCGGCGGTGAGGATGCCGCTGACCAGGCCGCGGCGTTCGGTGAACCACCGGTCGGTGACGGTCGCCGCGAACGCCAGCGCCATCGAGCCGGAGCCGAGGCCGACCAACAGGCCCCAGTACAGCATGAGTTGCCAGGCGGCCGTCATCCATACGGTGAGCCCGGAGCCGATCGCTATGACGGTCAGCGCGACGGCGACGACGCGCCGGATGCCGAAGCGGTCCATCAGCGCCGCGGCGAACGGCGCGGTCAGGCCGTACAGCGCGAGGTTGACGGAGACGGCCGCGCCGATCGTCCCGCGCGACCAGCCGAACTCGTCGTGCAGGGGGTCGATCAGCAGGCTCGGCAGGGAGCGGAACGCCGCCGCGCCGATGATCGTGACGAAGGTGACGGCCGCCACGAACCACGCACGGTGCACACGCCGTCTCCCGCGCGGCGTCTGCGCCTGCCCGGCGGCGGAAGGCCCGGCGGAAGGCCCGGTGGCGGGTCCGGTGGCGGGTCCGGCGGCGGGTCCGGCGGCAGCAGGCCCGGCCGCGGAGGGTGAGGCCGCGGAAGGCGAGGCCGCGGACGCCCCCGCCCCTGCCTCCGGGCGTCCGGCCTCTGGAGTCTCGGTTGTCTGGATCACGCCCCTCAGCTTCGGCCCTCCCGCCCCGCACAACGATTGGCCCGAAGGACACGGTTCGCTAGGATCGGGCCATGAGCCTCGGCAGTGAACGGCCCTTCCGCCCGCACCACGTCGTCGTCCTCGCCCTCGACGGCATCATCCCGTTCGAACTCGGCATCCCCCACCGGATCTTCGGCATGCCCCGGGACGCGCAGGGCCGCCACCTGTACAAGGTCGTCACCTGCTCGGTCCGCCCGCCCGGCCCGGTCCAGGCGAGCGCCGACTTCTCGATCATGGTCGAGCACGGCCCCGAGGCGCTCGCCGAAGCCGACACCGTCATCGTCCCGGCCTCCTACGAGCTGGGCCCGGTCTTCGAGGACGGCGTCCTGACGCCCGAGCTGGAGTCCGCGCTCGCCCGGATCAGGCCCGGCACCCGGATCGCGTCGATCTGCACGGGCGTGTACGTCCTGGCCGCCGCCGGCCGTCTCGACGGGCGCCCCGCGACGACGCACTGGGTGGACGCCGACCACATGCAGCGCCTCTTCCCGAAGGTGGACGTCGATCCGAACGTCCTGTTCATCGACGACGGCGACATCCTCACCTCGGCCGGTGTCGCCGCCGGGATCGACCTGTGCCTGCACATGGTGCGCCGCGACCACGGCACCACCGTCGCCAACGAGGTCGCCCGGCGCACCGTCGTCCCCCCGCACCGCGACGGCGGCCAGGCCCAGTACATCGCGCGCCCCGTCCCCGACGCCCGCCAGGCCGGCACGACCGCCGCCCGCGCCTGGGCGCTGGCCCGCCTGCACGAGCCGATCCAGCTGCGCGACATGGCCGCCCAGGAGGCGATGTCCGTGCGGACCTTCACCCGCCGCTTCCGTGAGGAATCCGGCGTCAGCCCCGGCCAGTGGCTGACCTCCCAACGCGTCGAACACGCCCGTCACCTCCTCGAATCAACCGATCTCTCCATCGACCGCATCGCCCAGGACGCCGGCTTCGGCACCGCCCAGTCGATGCGCCAGCACCTCCAGGCCGCCCTGGGCGTCACCCCGACCGCGTACCGCCGTACGTTCCGGGTCGGTGCCAGGACCTGAGGGCCCCGGCCGGAACGTCAGAACGTCAGCACCGCCCGCGCCACCCTCCCCTCCTCCGCGTCCGCCCGCGCCTTCTCGAAGTCCTCGACCGGGTACGTCCGGGTGACCAGCTCGTCCAGCAGCAGCCGCCCGGAGCGGTACAGCTCGGCGTAGAGCGGGATGTCCCGCTGGGGGCGCGAGGAGCCGTACCGGCAGCCGAGGACGGACTTGTCGAGGAAGAGGGAGGTCACCGGGAAGGACGCCTCGGCGGTGGGCGGCGGGGTGCCGAGCAGGACCGCCTGCCCGTGCCGGTCGAGCAGGCCGATCGCCGCGCGGACCAGTTCGACCCGGCCGACGCACTCGAAGACGTGGTCGGCGCCGGTGGGCAGCAGCTCCCGTACGGCGTCCACCGACGGCACGAAGTCCGTCGCGCCGAAGGTGCGGGCGACCTCCTCCTTCGCCGGGTTCGTGTCGACGGCGACGATCCGCAGCGCGCCGGCGATACGGGCGCCCTGGAGGACGTTGAGGCCGATGCCGCCGGTGCCGATGACGACGACGCTCTCGCCCCGGTCGACACGGGCGCGGTTGAGGACGGCGCCGACGCCGGTGAGGACGCCGCAGCCGATGAGGGCGGCCGAGGTGAGGGGGACGTCCTTCGGGACGCGGACCGCCTGGACGGCCTTGACGACGGTCCGTTCGGCGAACGCCGAGTTCGCGGCGAACTGGTGGACCGGCGTGCCCGCGCGGGTGAAGGGGCGTTTCGGGCGCCCGATGGAGTGCCGGCACATGGTGGGCCGGCCCCGGTCGCACTCCGCGCAGGCCCCGCAGTTGGCGAGCGTCGAGAGCGCGACGTGGTCACCGGGCGCCACGTGCGTCACCCCGGCGCCGACCGCCTCGACGACTCCTGCGCCCTCGTGCCCGAGGACGACCGGCGCGGGGAAGGGGATCGTGCCGTCGACGACGGACAGGTCGCTGTGGCACAGCCCGGCGGCGGCGATCGCGACCAGCACCTCCCCGGGCCCCGGCTCCCGTACGTCGAGGTCCCGCACGACCTCGACCCGGCTCCCGTCGAACACGACGCCCCTCATCGCACCGCTCCCCTCTTCGGCAGACCGAGCACCCGCTCGGCGATGACCGTGCGCTGCACCTCGTCGGAGCCGCCGTAGATCGTGTCGGCCCGCGAGAACAGGAACTCCCGCTGTCCCTCGTCCAGTCCGTACGGCGCCTCGGGCGTCCACGCGCCGGGCCCGACGGCCGCCCCGGCGCCCCGCACGAGCATCCCCAGCTCCCCGAGCCGCTGGTGCCAGCCGCCCCACAGCAGCTTGGCGACGCTGGTGGCGCCCGCCTCCTGCGCGCCGCCGAGCGTGCGCAGCGCGTTCCACCGCATGACCCGCAGCTCGGCCCAGGCGCGCACGAGCCGCTCGCGGACGACGGGATCGGCGTCGGCGCCCGTCTCGGCCGCCGTCCGAAGGATCCGCGCCAGCTCCTCGGCGAACCCGATCTGCTGGGCGAGGGTGGAGACGCCGCGCTCGAAGCCGAGCAGGCTCATCGCGACCCGCCAGCCGTCGCCGACGGCCCCCACGACGTGCTCCCCGGCGGCGGAGGCCCCGTCGAAGAACACCTCGTTGAACTCGCTGGTGCCGGTCATCTGGCGGATGGGCCGCACCTCGATCCGGCCCGGCTGGTCCATGGGGACCAGCAGGAACGTGAGCCCTTTGTGGCGGGCGGATTCCGGGTCGCTGCGGGCGAGGACGAAACACCAGTCGGCGTCGTGCGCGAGGGAGGTCCAGATCTTCTGGCCGGTGATCCGGAATCCGCCCGCGTGCGGTTCGGCGCGGGTGCGGATTCCGGCGAGGTCGGATCCCGCGCCGGGTTCGCTGTAGCCCTGGCACCACAGTTCCTCGCCGGCGGCTATCGGGGGGAGGAATCTGGCTTTCTGTCCGGGAGTTCCGTGCGCGAGGAGCGTCGGCGCGAGGAGGTTCTCCCCGATGTGGCCGGAGCGCGCGGGGGCGCCGCAGCGGGCGTACTCCTCGGCCCACACGACCTGCCGGGGCAGGGATTCGGGGCGGTTGCCGTACCCGTCCTCGCCCCAGCCGATCCCGATCCATCCGGCGGCGCCGAGTGTGCGCTCCCAGGAGCGCCGGTCCACGGCCGACGGGACGTGCGCCGCGAGCCACGCACGCACCTCGGTACGGAAATCGTCGGCACCGAAATCGAAATCCACGACCCCTCCTCAGGCGTTGGGGCGGTTTCCCTCCGCCGCCGCTTTCCTCATCTCCGCCAATTTCTCCAGCAGGGGCATCGGCTCCACCCCCACGCTTCCCGGCAGCACCTCGGCGATCCGCTCCGGTGTCCAGCCGCTTTCGCTGAACGCCGCCCGGACTTCCCTCGGCTGCGCCCACACCGCAATCCTGGCACCGGCGACCGTATAGACCTGGCCGGTTATCCACAGGTCGCGCGCCCGGTCCGACAAAAGGAAGATCACCATCGCGGCGACGTCCTCGGGCTCCCCCATCTCCGCGAGCTCCATCGGCACCCCGGCCGACATCCGGGTCCGGGCGACGGGGGCGACGGCGTTCGCGATCACCCCGTACTTGTGCAGTCCGAGCGCGGCGCTGCGCACCAGCGAGATGATCCCGCCCTTCGCGGCGCTGTAGTTGGCCTGCGATACGGAGCCCTGGTGGTTGCCGCTGGTGAACCCGATGAGCGAGCCGCCGCCCTGCTTCCGCATGACGGCGGAGGCGGCCCGGAACACGGTGAACGTGCCCTTCAGATGCGTCGCGACGACCGGGTCCCACTCGTCCTCGGTCATGTTGAACAGCATCCGCTCGCGCAGGATCCCGGCGACGCACACGACCCCGTCGAGGCGCCCGTACGTCTCCAGCGCGACGTCGACGACCCGCTGCCCGCCGGCCATCGTCGAGATGTCGTCGGCGACGGCGACGGCCTCCCCGCCCGCGGCGACGATCTCCTTGACGACGCCCTCGGCGACCTCGCTCGTGGGCGAGGCCCCGTCCACGGCCACGCCGTAGTCGTTGACGACGACGCGCGCGCCCTCGGCGGCGGCGGCCAGCGCGACGGCCCGCCCGATCCCCCGTCCCGCGCCCGTGACCGCGACGACCTTGCCGGCCAAGAAGTTCCCCACGACCCGCCCCTTCCACGGTTTCTGACGGACCGTTAGATTTTATGGCGCGGTCGACCGTCGAGGACAAGCCCCGGGGAGGCACCGGATGGCACTGCCGGAGGAGTTCCACGAGATCGCGAAACACGTGAACAACTGGGGGCGTTGGGGCGCGGACGACGAGATCGGCACGCTCAACCTGATCACCGACGACGTCGTACGCCGGGCCGCCGCCGAGGTGCGCGACGGGCGCCGGGTCCCGCTCGCGCTGCCCCTCAAGGAGGACGGCGTGCAGACCGGGGCGATCCCGGGGCGGGTCAACCCGCTGCACGCGATGACGCAGCTCAACCAGGAGATCTTCGGCCCCGGCACGGTCGCGTGCAGCGACGACGCGGTGACCATGGGCCTGCAGGCCGGCACCCACTGGGACGCCCTGACGCACGTCTCGCACTCCGGGCGGATCTACAACGGGCGCCCGGCGGACACGGTCACCGCGCACGCGGGCGCCGCCTTCAGCGGCATCGCCACCGCGCGGCACGTCGTCTCACGGGGCGTGCTGCTCGACGTCGCCCGCGCGCGGGGCGTCGAGCAGCTGGCGGGCGGGCACGCGGTGACGCCGGAAGACCTCGCCGCGGCCGAGGAGTTCGGCAAGGTGCGCGTGCGCGCGGGGGACGTCGTCCTGGTGCGGACCGGGCAGGTGCGGGTCTACCTCTCGGGGGACCGGCACGCGTACGCGTACCCGTCGCCGGGGCTGTCGGTGCGCACGCCGGAGTGGTTCCACGCGCGGGACGTCGCCGCCGTCGCGAACGACACGCTGACCTTCGAGATCTTCCCGCCGGAGATCGAGGACCTGTGGCTGCCGGTGCACGCGCTCGACCTGGTCGAGATGGGGATGCTCCAGGGGCAGAACTGGAACCTGGAGGAGTTGTCCACAGCCTGTGGAGAAAGCGGGCGGTACGCGTTCCTGCTGTCGGCGATGCCGGAGCCGTTCGTCGGCGCCACCGGCACGCCCGTGGCGCCCGTGGCGGTCCTCTGAGCCTCCCGTACGGCACCGGACGGCGGCACGCCGCGCCCGCCCCGAGCACGGCACCGCGCACCGCCGTCCGGACTCGGCGTGCCCGCCCCGCACCCCCTCGCCCCGAGAGGGAACCGACGCCGAATCAACGACCCACACTCGCCGAGGACTTCCACCACCGGAGCCCTCGCCGTCCCCTCGCGGCGAATCGCTGACCACAAGCGTGATCAAACGGACACGTCGCGTCAACACCCTCTCGGAGTTTTGTGGTTGTACGCCCGCTTCGCGCCGGGCGCGCACAGAAGCACGGGCGGGCGCACCGCCGGCCCCCGCAGAGCGAGCCCGGCACACGTCCGCGCACGCGGGTCACACGGCCCCGTAGGCCAGCCCCTCGAAGATGCCCAGCGCCCGCCCGCACTCCGCCGCCGCACGCCCCTGCGCCCGCGCGGGACGGTCGAGTTCGCACCAGATCCGTTTGCCGGCCCCCTCGGCGGCCCACCCCCAGCGGTCGGCGAGCCCGTCGACGAGGGCCAGGCCCCGCCCGCCCGTGGCCTCGTCGCCCGCGCAGCGGGGCACAGGAGCCCGCTCGCTGCCGTCGGCGACCTCCAGGCGCACCGTGGCCGCCTCGGCGGCCTCACCGGGCAGACACAGGCTCAGGACGGCCGGACGGCCCGTGTGCACGACGGCGTTGGTGACCAGTTCGGAGACGATCAGGGCGAGCGTCTCGGCGAGCGCGTCGTCGTCGGCCAGGGGTGACCCGGCCAGGCGCGCGCAGGCCCATCTGCGGGCCCGCCCCACCTCCGCGGGGTCGGGCCGGATCTCCAACTGCACTTGAAGCACCTGCACCGCTCACACCATCCGAACCGGCGGACACGACCCCGCGCGCCACGACGGCGACGTGCCCACCATGACGACGAGGGCCACGATCGTAGCCATTTCCCGCGTGACCCGGACAAGGGCCAGAGGCGTCGTGACGGAACGTGAATCCCTTGCAGGACAGCTTGATCGACGTTCTGTCACCCCGGCGAGCGCTTCCGGCATATTCCCGCGCGAAGGAGTACCCGTGCGGCATACTGTGCGACCCCCCTCTGCGGGAGTCGGACAGGCGACACCGGGGCGGCTCACACCCGGAACCACTCGCATCCCCCGAAGGTACCGGAGCGGATCACCGACTCCGCACCGTGACGGGTCACGTGCGGGACACAACCCGGTATCGACACTCCGTCATCGCCGTTTGCCACAATCGTCGACATCCGTACGCGCGCTGCCGCGTCCGGCGTCGTCCTCGCAGGCCACGGCGGTGTCAGCCGGCCCCGGAGAGCAGCTCCCGCGCGAGCAGTTCCGCGCCCTGCGGCCCACCGCCGGCCCGCCTCGCGCGCACCCACGCGCGCTTGAGCAGCAGATGTACTTCCGCCTCCCAGGTGAACCCCATCCCGCCGAACACCTGGAGGCAGTCCCGCGCGCCTTGTACGGCGGCCTCGTCGGCGAGCAGGCGCGCGCCCGCGATGTCGGCGGCGTCCCCGGTGACCGACGCCGCGTACACGGCCACCCGCGCGACCTCCACCCGGACCAGCGCCTCGGCACACAGGTGCTGCACCGCCTGGAACGCCCCTATGGGACGCCCGAACTGCTCCCGCGTACGCGCGTGCCCGACGGCCAACTCACAGGCGCGCGCGGCGGTCCCGAGCTGTTCGGCGGCGGTGAACAGGGAGGCTACGGGGTCACTCGCGCGCGGGGCGGTACCAGAGACACCGGAGACCCGGTGCAGCGGCGTGAGCGGATCGACGGACCTCATCGGGACAGCGGCCCCCGAACCGTCACCCCCCAGCACGACATCCGCCGCCCCCCACCACTCCACGAGCCCCCCGTCGGCCATCGCGACGACGGTCTCGCCCTCCGCCGCCCCCGGCACCGTCCCCGCCGCAAGGCACGTGGCGATCAACGGCCCCGGCAGCAAGGCCCGTCCGGCCTCCTCGAACGCCAACACCGCCTCCGGGAGCCCGAGTCCGACGCCGCCGTCCGCCTCGGGCAGCCGCAGCGCGAAGAACCCGGCCTCCCCGAGGGCCCGCCACAGCCCCCGGTCCAGCACGGGTTTCGCCACGGCGGCCCGCAGCGCGTCGGCCCCGAAGCGCCGGTCGAGCACCTCGCGCACGCCCGCGCGCAGGGCACGCTGATCGTCGGTCAGCCGGAATCGCACAGCACAAGTCCCTCCCGTTCAGCGCCCCTTGGGCAGCCCCAGCACGCGTTCCGCGACGATGGTCCGCTGGATCTGCGACGTCCCCGCGGCGATCGTGTACGACAGCGAGGACAGCCGGTCGAGGACCCACGGCCGGTCGAGGTCGAGCGCGGCGTCGCCGAGGACCTCGGCGGCGGTGTCGTACAGCTCCTGGCGGGCGTGCGAGTAGCGCAGCTTGAAGACCGAGCCCCCGGCGCCGGGGACGCCGTTCGCGGTCGCCTCGGAGACGTTCCACTGGATGAGCCGCCACAGGGCCCGGAACTCGGCGTCCAGGCGGCCCAGACGGCGCCGTAGGGCCGGATCGTCCCAGCGGCCGGCCGCCAGGGCCTCGCGGGCGAGTTCGGCCAGCACGCGGCGACAGGCGACCACCTCGCCGGCGAAGGCGGTGCCGCGCTCGAAGGAGAGCGTGACCATGGTGACGCGCCAGCCGTCGTTCTCGTCGCCGACCCGGTTGGCGACCGGCACCTCCACGTCGTCGAGGAACACCTCGGCGAACTCGGCGGACCCGGCGAGCGTGCGCAGCGGCCGTACGGTGATGCCCGGCGCGTCCATGGGCAGCGCGAGCCAGGTGATGCCCCGGTGCTTCGGGGCGTCCGGGTCGGTGCGCACGAGGAGTTCGCACCAGTCGGCGACCTCCGCGTGGGACGTCCAGATCTTGGAGCCGGTGACCCGGTAGACGTCGCCGTCGCGTCGCGCGCGGGTGCGCAGGGAGGCGAGGTCGGAGCCCGCGTCCGGTTCGCTGAACCCCTGGCACCAGACCTCCTCGCCGCGCAGGATCGGCTCCAGCCAGCGTTCGCGCTGGGCGGCGGTGCCCTCGGCGGCGATCGTCGGGCCCGCGTGCAGGAGGCCCACGAACCCGGCGCCCACGTAGGGCGCCGCGGCCCGCTCGGTCTCCTCCAGGAAGATCAGCCGGACCGTCGGGGAGGCGTCCCAGTGCACGTGCGCGTAGCCGGCGTCGTAGAGCCGGCGCTGCCAGCCGAGGTCGTACGCGCGCCGGGCGGGCCAGTCGTCGGGGGACGGCTTCGGCGGCAGCAGGGGCAGCGTCTTCGTGAGCCACTCGCGCAGGCGCGCGCGGAACTCGTCCTCCTCGGGCGTGTGGGCGAGGTCCATGCGCGCTACTTGTCGAGGTCCAGGTCGAGCATGCGGATCGCGTTGCCGCGCATCAGCTTGTAGGTCGTCTCCTCGTCGAGTCCCTCGACGTGCTCCAGGGCGATCTGTTTGGTGTGCGGGAACGTCGAGTCGACGTGCGGGTAGTCCGTCTCGAAGGTGGCGTTGTCGCGGCCGACGACGTCGATGGAGGCGACGCCGTGCTTGTCGCGGAAGAAGCAGCAGAAGATCTGCCGGTAGTAGTACGTGGAGGGCGGTTCGGGGATCAGGTCGCGGACGCCGCCCCACGCGCGGTGCTCCTCCCAGACGTCGTCGGCGCGCTCCAGGGCGTACGGGATCCAGCCCATCTGCCCTTCGGAGTAGGCGAGTTTGAGGCGTGGGAAGCGCACCAGGACGCCGCTGAAGAGGAAGTCCATCATCGAGGCCATGGCGTTGTTGAAGGACAGCGACGCCTGGACGGCGGGGGGCGCGTCGGGGGAGGCGGCGGGCATCTGGGAGGAGGACCCGATGTGCATGTTGACGACCGTGCCGGTGTCCTGGCAGGCGGCGAAGAAGGGGTCCCAGTAGCCGGAGTGGATGGACGGCAGGCCGAGGTGGGTGGGGATCTCGGAGAACGTCACGGCGCGCACCCCGCGCGCGGCGTTGCGCCGGATCTCCTCTACGGCGAGGCCGACGTCCCACAGGGGGATCAGGCACAGCGGGATGAGCCGTCCGCCGCTGGAGCCGCACCACTCCTCGACCATCCAGTCGTTGTAGGCGCGCACGCACGCGAGGGCGACGTCCTTGTCCTGGGCCTCCGCGAAGGTCTGCCCGCAGAAACGCGGGAAGGACGGGAAGCAGAGGCTCGCCTCGACGTGGTTGAGGTCCATGTCCTTGAGCCGTTCGACCGGGTCGTAGCACCCGGGGCGCATCTCCGCGCGCGTGATGCCCTCCAGGGTCATGTCGTCGCGGTCGAAGCCGACGGCGGCGATGACGCGCTTGTAGGGGAACTTGAGGCCCTCGTAGATCCACCAGTCGGCGGGCGGCCCGTCGGGGTCCATCGTGATCTGGTACTTGCCGCCGATGTAGGCCAGTTCGCCGATTCCGGCGGTCAGCGGCTTCGGCCCGAGCTCCCGGTACTTCGCCGGCAGCCAGGTCTCGAAGAGGTGCGCCGGTTCGATCACGTGGTCGTCGACGCTGACGATGCGCGGCAGCTCGCCCATGAGGCCCCCACTCCCGATATCTGATGGACCGTCAGATCCAGTCGTCACCGCGCAGACTAGCCCCGCACCCCTGGACCGACAAGGCGCGCACCCCTACGATCTGACGACCCATCAGAGACGCAGGGGGCCCGAAGTGACCGACACCGCGCACGCGCTGAGCTCCGCCCGCACCCTCTGGGAACTCCTCGACCGCCGTGCCGCCCTCACCCCCGACCGCCCGGTCCTCCTCCAGGGCGACCGCACCCTGACGTTCGGCGGGCTGCGCGACGGCGCCGAGCGCACGGCGGCCGGCCTGTACGGCATGGGCGTGCGCCCCGGCACGGTCGTCGCCTGGCAGCTCCCCACCCGCATCGAGACGGCCGTCCTGACCTTCGCGCTCGCGCGCCTGGGCGCCGTGCAGAGCCCGGTGATCCCGTTCTACCGGGACCGCGAGGTCGGCTTCGCCCTGCGCGAGTCCAAGGCCGAGTTCTTCGCCGTGCCGGGCGTCTGGCGGGACTTCGACCACACCGGCATGGCACGGCGGCTCGGCGCGAAGGGGATCTTCGAGGCGTACGACGAACTGCCGGCCGGCGATCCGGCCGTTCTGCCAGCTCCGCCGGGGGACGGTTACTCCGTTCGGTGGATCTACTGGACCTCGGGAACGACCTCGGACCCCAAGGGCGTTCTCCACACAGACCGCTCGCTCATCGCCGGGGGTGCCTGCCTCGCCCACGCACTGCGCCTGTCGGAGACGGACGTGGGGTCGATGGCCTTCCCGTACGCCCACATCGCGGGCCCCGACTACACCGTGATGCTCCTGCTCTACGGCTTCCCGGCCGTGATGTTCGAGCGGTTCGCCCTCCCCGAGGCGCTCGACGAGTTCCGGCGCCACGGCGTGACGGTGGCGGGCGGGTCGACGGCGTTCTACTCGATGTTCCTCGCGGAGCAGCGCAAACAGCCGCCGGGGACGAAGGCGATCCCGACCCTCAGGCTCCTCGCGGGCGGCGGGGCGCCGAAGCCGCCGGAGGTGTACCACGCGGTGGTGCGCGAGCTGGAGGTGCAGTTGACCCACGGATACGGCATGACCGAGGTACCGATGATCACGATGGGTTCGCCGGACGACACCCCGGAGAACCTGGCGACGACGGAGGGGAGGCCCCCCGAGGGCATGGAGATACGGATCGTCGACGGCGAGGTCCGGCTGCGCGGCGAGGCCGTCTGCCAGGGGTACCTGGACCCCGCGCAGAGTGCCGAGGCGTTCGACGCGGACGGGTTCCTGCGCACCGGCGACCTCGGGTACGTCACCCCCACCGGGCACCTCGTCCTCACCGGCCGGCTGAAGGACGTCATCATCCGCAAGGGCGAGAACGTCTCCGCGAAGGAGATCGAGGACCTCCTCGCGGCGCACCCGGGCGTCGGGGAGGCCGCGGTGGTGGGGCTGCCGGACGCGGAGCGCGGGGAGCTGGTGTGCGCGGTGGTGGAACCGGCCTCCCCGGACGGCGGGCTGGACCTCGCGGGCGTCGTCGCCTACCTCCGCGGACAGGGGCTCGCGCCGCACAAGCTGCCCGAGCGGCTGGAGGTGGTCGAGGCGCTGCCGCGCAACGAGACGCTGCGCAAGGTGCTCAAGTACAAGCTGCGGGAGCGCTATTCGGGAAGCTGAACAGGGGTGGTGTGATCAACTGTCCGGCGTGGAGACGTTGACGGCGAGTCTCGTGGCGGTGCTGGGGACCCTGCTCGGGGCGGGGCTCACCCACCGGTTCCAGGCACGGGCCGCCGAGCGCGCGGAGCGCTTCACGCGCGAGGAGCGGCTGCGGCAGGAGCGGATGGAGGCGTACTCCGCGTACGCGGGGGCGCTGGTCACCTACCGGCGGGTGCTGCTGGACCGGTGGTTCCGGCTGCACGCGGACAACCAGCCGGAGGAGTCGCACCGGGCCCGCCTGGAGGGGTACGCGCTGCGGACGACGGTCCAGGAGGCGCTGTTCCGCGTCCAGATGCTCACGCCGGACGAGGCGCTGGTCGCGCGGGCGCGCGAGGCCCTGGAACTGACCGACCAGCTGCACAGGGCCCCCGACCGGACCGAGCTGGACAGACGCCGCGACCTCACCCGCGCGGCGGTGACGGCCTTCGTGACCGAGGCCGGGCGGACGCTGTAGCGCCGCAGAGGACACGCACCGGGACACCGGGGCCGTGGACGGCATGACCCCGCGGCGGAGGCGCTACGCCGAGACCTGGCTCGGCTGCTCCTCCTCCGTCGTCGCCTCGTCGAGGCTCGCGTACACGTCGAACAGCCGGCGCACCCCCAGCGCCCCGAAGACCTTGTTGACGTGCGCGTCCTGGCCGCCGCCCGCCGGGAGGACCAGCCGCAGCCGGCCCCCGCAGGAGCGCAGGAGGCGGCGCGCGGCGATGAGGACGCCGACGCCGCTGGAGTCGCAGAAACGGACCCCGGAGAGGTCCAGGACGAGGAGGTGACGGCCCTCCGCAACCTCGTCGTGGACCCGCCGGCGCAGGCTGGTCGAGGTGACCAGGTCCAGTTCGCCCGACACCTGGAGCACGGCCCAGCGGCCCCGTTCCTCACCGGTCACTTTGATCGCCACCACCACGCCCTTCGCTCGCCGGTCCGGAAACGGACGTTCCCCGGAAGCGGTCCCTTCGCTTCCCCTCGTTTCCTGCAGCGCGGCTGCCCAGCGGCCGTTCCCCGAAACACCGGGCGGGAAACGGACACCGACCGAAGGAGGCCGGTTCCCGTCGAGTCATGTCCGGGCACCATCGGTGCACGATCCGCGCACGATCGGTCGCAAACGATCCGTTTCGATCATGGCGTGATCACGCCATGACGGGGTAGGCGCCGGACGGAACAGCCCCCTTATCACCTCATGACGGGTCCGGGGAGCACAATGCGACAAACGAGCGTGCGATGTCAGAGGGGACGACTACATTCGAGGTGACGGCAGACACGGGTGGAGGGGGCCGCATGGCGAAGAAGGACGCACTGCCCCGCTGGGACCGCAAGATGCAGCAGCGGCTGGCGCGCGGCGAGGCGGCGGCGCTCGGCGAGCTGTACGACCGGTTCGCTTCACTCGTGCACGGCCTCGCCCACCGCGTGCTCGGTGACGAGCGGGGAGCCGACCGGATCACACGCGAAGTGTTCACCCACGTGTGGGAGCACCCCGACGCGTACGACCCGAAACAGGGCCCCCTACGCACCTGGATCGCCGCCCTCACCCACCGCCTCGCCGTCCAGCACCTGCGCGACACCGGCGCCGCCGACCTCGCGCACGGCGGCCCCGGCACCCCCGAGGACCTCGAACACCGCGTCCGGCACGCCTCGGTCGCCGCCCGCGCCGACTACATCGTCCAGTCCATGCCGACACCCCTGCGCAGCGCCCTCGAACTCGCCTACTTCCAGCGCCGCGACTACCGCCAGACCGCCGCCGACCTCGGCGTCACCGAGGACGAGGCCAGGCGCCGGCTGCGCCTCGGCCTCCAGCTGCTGTCCACGGCCCACGACAGCGCGGCACCCGGAGCACCGCCCGGCTACGGGGGTGCGGCATGAGCAGCGCCGACCGGCACGCCGAGGACCCCTTCGACCCGGACGGGTACGGCGTCCCCGGCCGGCCGCCCCGGATACCGCTGCCGCGCGCCGCGCCCGAGGACGACGAGGCGTACCCCACCCTCCAGCAAGGCGGGGGCGACGCCTCCGTACCGCCGACACCCCCTCTGGAGCACCGGGTGCTCAAGTCACTGCTCGGCGCGTGGGCGCTGGCGGCGTGCTCCGCGGAGGAGTCCGAGGCCGTCGAAGAACACCTGGGCGGGTGCGGGACCTGCGCGGACGAGGCGCGGCGGCTGCGCGAGGCCGTCGGGCTGCTCCAGCGGCCCGAACCGCTCGACCTCGACCCGGGGCTGCGTACACGTGTCCTCGCGAGCTGCCTCGAACGGCGTCCGCCGCGCATCCCCGTGCCGGAGTGGGCCCTGCCGTACGACGCGGAGGCCGCGCGGCTCGACGCGCTGCTCCAGGACTTCGGGGACTCCGAGTGGCATGCGCCCGTACGGCTGCGGTGGTTCGCCGGGGAGCGGCAGGAGAGCCGGCGCACCACCGTCGCCGGGGTCATCGCGCACCTGCACGCGGTCGACGGGCTCGTCGCCGTCGCGCTCGGGCTCGACGATCCGCTGCGCGGCGGGCCGCGGGAGACCGGGCGCGGGCCCGTCGCCCGGACCGAGTACTCCTGGCGGACCTCCCGGTTCCCCCACACGCGCACCGTGCGCAGGCCCTGGCGGGAGCAGGCCCACGACATCGTGCGGACCTCGTCCTTCACGGGCGGCACCGCCGGGGGGCTCGGGGTGTCCTACGGCGACTTCGAACTGCCCCTGCGGGACGCGCTGCTCGACCGGGCCTTCGAGTGCTGGGTCCACGCCGACGACATCGCGCAGGCCGTGGACTATCCGTACGATCCGCCCGCGCCGCGTCATCTGCGGGCGATGATCGAGCTGGCCACGCGGATGCTGCCCGCTGCGCTGGCCGAGCGGCGGCTTGCGGGGCTGGCGTCTCCTGGGCGCACCCGGCATCTCGTGCCCGCCGGGCACCCCGGCCGTAGCCTCCGGCTGGAGATCGAGGGGCTCGGTGGGGGTGAGTGGTTCATCCCGCTCGACTCGCCCGCGGCCGTCGGGTCCGCCGAGTACGAGGTCGCGCACGTCGCGCTGGACGGGGTCGAGTTCTGTCAGCTCGCGGCGGGGCACATCGCGCCGGACGACGCGGCCGCGGGGCAGGTCGGGGACCGGGAGGCGATCAGGGATGTGCTGTTCGCGGCGGCGGCGTTGAGCCGGATGTAGCAGGTGGGGAGGGTGAGTGGGCGGCTGCGGGTGCGTCGTGGCCGTTCGCGCAGTTCCCCGCGCCCCTAAAAGAGCTGGCCCGCACCATGTTTTAGGGGCGCGGGGAACTGCGCGAGCAACCACACACAACCCCGCAGCCGCCCACTCACCAGCACCGCCCGAGCTGCTACGCGAACACCACCGTCCGGCGCCCGTTCAAGAGGATCCTCCGCTCCGCGTGCCACTTCACCGCCCGCGCCAGCGCCTGGCACTCCACGTCCCTGCCGATCGCCACCAGCTGGTCCGGCGTGACGTCGTGGCCCACGCGTTCGACCTCCTGCTCGATGATCGGGCCCTCGTCGAGGTCGGCGGTGACGTAGTGGGCCGTGGCGCCGATCAGCTTCACGCCGCGTGTGTGGGCCTGGTGGTACGGCTTGGCGCCCTTGAAGCTAGGGAGGAAGGAGTGGTGGATGTTGATGATCCGCCCGCTGAGCTGCTTGCAGAGGTCGTCGGAGAGGACCTGCATGTAGCGCGCGAGGACGACCAGTTCGACGTTCTCCTCGCGGACGATCTCCAGGAGGCGGGCCTCGGCCTCGGCCTTCGTGTCCTTCGTCACCGGGATGTGGTGGAAGGGGATGCCGTACGAGCCGACCAGCTCGGCGAAGTCCGTGTGGTTGGAGACGACGGCCGCGATGTCGACCGGCAGCGCGCCGGTCCGCGCGCGGAACAGCAGGTCGTTGAGGCAGTGCCCGAACTTGCTGACCATGAGGACGATCCGGGTCCGCTCGTCGGCCCGGTTGATCTGCCAGTCCATGTGGAACGAGTCACCGATCGCGGCGAAGCTGGCGCGCAGCTTGTCGACGGTGACGGGCTCCTCCGCGGAGAAGTGGACGCGCATGAAGAACAGGCCCGTGTCGTGGTCGCCGAACTGCTGGCTGTCCTCGATGTTGCACCCGGTCATGAACAGGTAGCTGGACACCGCGTGCACGATGCCCTGCTTGTCGGGGCAGGAGAGGGTGAGGATGTACTGCTGGGCCGGGGCGGCGGCGGGGCTGGACTGCGCGTTCATGCGCTACAGGTTCCCACACGCGCCTGTCCACGCCGCCCGCTGTCCGCCACACGGACGCCCGGCCACAGACGGCCACAGCTCAAGAACGCCCGCGACAGCCCCGTACAGATCCCCCGCCCCTAAACCGCCCGCGTGACGATCCGCAGCACCTCCAGCGTCTGCGGCGCCACCTCCGGATCCTCCCCGTCGGCGACAGCCATCCGTACGTGCGCGTCCCGCGCCGCCCGCACCGCCTCTCCCCACCCGGTGTGGTCGAGGTACGCGGAGACGGGCGCGTCCGGCCCCACCTGGTGCATGATCCGCAGCACCCGCAGGACGGCGGTGTCGACGAGCGCCGCCTCCTGCGAATCGCGGAAGATCGTGCCCACGTATTTCTCGGCGGACCAGTTGTCGAGCCAGGTGTCCTCGACGAGGCGGTACACGGCGTCGGTGACGTCGCCGTACCCCTCGGCACCGGTGAGCCAGACGCTCCGCTGGAAAGCAGGGTCGGAGAGCATGTGCAGCGCGGAACGCACATTGCTGCGCCAGCGCCACCACGGCATGTCGTTGAGTGGCATGACGCCCATGGTGGATGAGCGACGGCCCCGACGGGAAGGGTTCTCCGGTCCTTGCAAGGTCATGGATCCTATGATCGCCGACACCCCGTACGGCCCCGCCTGCCACCCCCGCCCCGCCCGGCCCGGGCAATTCACCTCCGCGTCACTTCACGTCGACCGCGGGTAGCCCCCGAGTTGGGTATGTGACGGAAGCGTGTGTGCCCATGACCGGCAGGCGACGCACGCGCAGCTCCTTCCTCCCCAGGACCGGCCGCTTCACCGGGTCCGTCAGAGCCAGAACGGCGACTTTGATGGCCGGTGCGTCGCTGATCGCCGGCTGCGGGGTCGTCCCCGGCACATCGGGGGGTGCCGGGGACGGGCCCGTGGTGGTGATGACATGGGCACCGCAGGACACCGGCGCGACGAACAAGCCGGGGATGCCGGCCTTCGCGCAGGCGTACGCGCGCTGGATCAACGACAACGGCGGTCTGGACGGCCGTGACCTCAAGGTCCTGACCTGCAACGACCACAACGACACGGTCGGCGCTGCGAAGTGCGCGCGGCAGGCGGTCAAGGAGGGCGCGGTCGCGGTCGTCGGCTCGTACAGCCAGTACTCGAAGTCGTTCTTCCCGCCGCTGGAGGGCGCGGGCGTGCCGTACATAGGCGGCTACGGCGTCACCGAG
The DNA here is from genome assembly GCF_048159485.1 of Streptomyces sp. 4F14. Lineage (NCBI taxonomy): Bacteria > Bacillati > Actinomycetota > Actinomycetes > Kitasatosporales > Streptomycetaceae > Streptomyces > Streptomyces sp. 4F14. Next base: position 124,937 of record NZ_JBLRVY010000015.1, on the reverse strand, counting down.
AACGAGTTCACGAGCCCCCTGTCGTACCCGGTCAACGGCGGTCAGCCGGCCCTGCTCGCGGGGCTCGGCGAGGAGCTGGCGAAGAGCTGCGGGCGGGTCGCGCTGGTGCGGCCGGACACGATCGCGGGCGACTCGCAGCCGGTGATGCTGGACGCGGGACTGGAGACCGGCGGGCACGCCGCGTCGGAGGACCAGCGGGCCGCGGAGGACGCGACCGAGTACAGCGGCGCGTCCGAGGCCGCGCTCAAGGTGGCGACCGGCGGCACCTCGGCCGAGGAGGGGTGTGTCGTACCGGCGCTCGGTGACCGCACCAGCATCTTCATGGACTCCTTCCGCCGGGTCCGCGACGAGTACCCGAAGGTGCGCACGGCGTCCGTGCTGGGCAGCGTCGACCAGACGGAGATCGACTCGACGGGCGGCGCGGGCGGGCCGTACGAGGGGTCGTACGTCACCGGCTGGTACCCCGTCGCGAGCGACCGGCGGTGGGACGGGATGAAGGAGATCATCAAGGAGGAGGCGTTCTCCGACACGCGGATCGACGCGGAGGACACGGGGGTGCAGACGACGTACCTCGCGTTCACGGTCCTCAAACAGGCCGTCGAGTCACTCAAAGGCGGGAACGTGTCCTCCACCTCGCTGCGCAGCGCCCTCGACGACGGCCTCAAGGTCGACACCGGCGGACTGACGCCCGCCCTGAACTGGGAGTTCTCCGGCCGCCTCGGCTCCGTCGGCTTCCCCCGGATGGTCAACGCGGACGTGACGCTCCAAGTGGTGCGCCAGGGACGGCTGGTGGCCGCCCGCGGCGACTTCCTCGACGTGACGAAGTCGCTGGAGGCGGCCAGCCTCAAGTGAGGTTCACAGTTGGGTGGGCTGGCGCTCCGTCAGCCCGTACTGCTTCGCGATGACGTTCCACAGCGCCGCGGCCTTCGCCTTCTGCTGGGTCGCGGTGCCGCTCTCCTTGTTCCCGGCGGCCGTCTCGGGCGTCGTCCGGGCCTGGCCCTTGCGGCAGCTCTTCTTCTTGTCGCCGGCGACCTGGTCGGCCCAGGCGGCGTAGTGGTCGTCGGCGGCGGCGGAGGCGTGCCACGCCCTGGTGAGGGCGGCGGTGAGGGCCGCGTGGTCGGGGAGCTTGTCGACGGACAGGGCGGACAGCTTCGTCACCAGGGCGTTGCGCTGCCGGGCCGCGTCGCGCAGGTCGGCGGCGGCCTTCTCCAGGTCGTTGCACGCCTTGACGTCGGCGACCGCGCCGATCACCGCCGCCCGGCTGCTCCCGCTGTCCGCGAGCAGCTTGTCGAGGGCGGTCGCCTGCGCCTCGGCGCCGTCGCCGGCCGCCGCGTCGGTGCCCTGACCGGCGTCGGCGGACGAGGCGACGTTCGTGCTGTTCGCCTTGTCGTCGTCCCCGCCGCTGCCCATCAGCGCTCCGGCGCCTATCCCGACGGCCGCGAGCGCGACGCCCGCCGCGACGATCAACGGCACCTTGGAGCGGCTGCGGCCACCCCGGCCGCGCCCGCCGTCGCCGTCGTCGTAGGAGTCGTACGCGGGCTGCTGGGCGTACGGCGGCTGCTGGGCGGCGTACGGCGCGGGCTGCGGCGGGCGGCCGTACCCCTGCTGGGGCTGTCCGTAACCCTGCTGGGGCGGGATTCCCCCGGACGGGGACGCCGCCGGGCCGTCGCGGAACAGGTTCTCGAACCCGGCGGGGGCACCGCCGCCCGCGGGCACGGGCGGAATGACCTGGGTGGCCTCGGAGTCGCCGGGGGACGGCATCGCGCCCGCGGACGGCATCGCGCCCGGGTAGTTGCCCGCCTCGGGCGGCAGCGCGCCCGGGGTGACCGGCGGGAGGACCTGCGTGGCGCCCTCCTCGACGGCGGGGACGGGCAGGAGGTACTGGGTCGCCCCGTCCGGCGCGTACCCGCCCCCGGCGGCCGGGTTCGGCCCGTCGACGACCGGCGGCAGGTACTGCGTGGCGCCCTCGGACCCCTGGAATCCGGCACCCTGGCCCGGGAATCCGCCCGCGTTCGGGTGCTGGCCGGGGAAGCCGCCGGGGTTCGGGGCCTGCCCAGGGAACGCTCCGGGGCCCGGCGCCTGGCCGGGCATGCCGCCCGTACCCGGCGCCTGCCCGGGGAAACCTCCCGCGCCCGGGTAACCGCCGTCCGTCACCGGCGGGATGTACTGCGTCGCGGCGTCGTCCATGGGCGGCAGCGGGGCGCTCTGGGTGTAGGTGGCCGGCTGCTGGTAGTAGGGGGCCTGCTGGTCGTACGAGGGGACCGGTGCCCCCTGTCCGTACGTCACCGGCGACTCGCCGCCCTCGGGGGGCAGCGGCCAGCTCTGGGTCGTCGGGTGGGAGGGCTGGGCCGGGGGCGGCGTCCAGCCGTGGCCGGCGACCGGCGGGGCCGGGTCCGGCTGGGGGTCGTACCGGGGAGGCGGCGGGAGGGGTGCCGCCGCGCCCGTCATACCCGGCAGCAGCGGCTCACCGCCGTCGGAGGGCAGCACGATGCCTTCGCGCGCGGGCCGCGCCGAGGGCTCCTCGCCCTGTCCACTCTGCGTCACCGGGACTCCTCCGAACGGGGGACTTCACGACAGTCGTCGGCTCACGCTACCGGGTCCCCGGAATCCCGTACCACACAGCTCAGGCCGCGACCCGGCGTCCTGTGACGTCGCTAACAGGGCCGACCGCCGTACCCGTGAGTACGGCGGTCCGGTGCGCCGGCTCAGGCGGCCGTCTGGAGGTCGAGGCGGGCCCCGAACTCCCGTACGACGGGCTCGTCGCGGTAGGGCTCCAGGCGGTGCTGGAGGTCGTCGAGGTACTCCGCGCCCCGGTTCGAGCGCAGGGTCTCCAGGAGTTCGACGGCCTTCAGGCCGGTGTGGCACGCCTGCTCGATCTCGCGCTGCTGGACCTGCGCGGTGGCGAGCAGGACGTACCCGATGGCCCGCCTGCGCGCGCGGGTGGCGGGGTGGCCGGCGAGGGACTGTTCGGCGCAGCGCGCTGCGGCTTCCGGCTGGGCGAGGTCGCGGTGGCAGTGGGCGAGTTCGTCGGCGAGGTACGCCTCGTCGAAGTGGGCGATCCAGGGCGGGTCGTCCCCGGAGCCGGCGTCGGCGGCCTCCAGCGCGGACAGCGCGCGGGAGGAGGACAGTTGGGCGGCGCGTACGTCGCCGAGGAGGGCGTGGCCGCGGGCCTCGGCGGCGTGGAACATCGACTCCGCGCGCGGCGTGACGCGTCCGCGCGCCCCTTCCTGCGCGGCGCGCGCCAACTGGGCGATCTCGCGCGGGTTTCCGAGCTGGGCGGCGAGGTGGCTCATGGACGCGGCGAGAACGTACCCGCCGTAGCCTCTGTCCCCCGCGGCCTGCGCGAGCCGCAGGGACTGGATGTAGTACCTCTGGGCCAGGCCTGGTTGGCCCGTGTCGACGGCCATGTACCCCGCCAGCTCGGTCAGTCGGGCGACCGCCGCGAACAAGTCCCGCCCCACCGCCTCCCGGTAGGACCCGGCGAGCAGCCCGGAGACGACGCTGTTGAGGTAGTGGACGACGACGGGGCGCACATGCCCGCTGCCGTACTGGTGGTCGAGGTCGACGAGGGCCTGCGTCATCGCGCGGACGGCGGCGACGTCGGACTGCCCCACGCGCGGGCCCGCCGAGCGGGCGACCTGCGCGTCCGGCGCGGAGATCAGCCAGTCGCGGCTGGGTTCGACGAGCGCCGAGGCGGCGACGGAGGAGCCGGACAGGAAGTCACGCCGGCCCACGTCGCTGCGCCACAGCTCGCAGACCTGCTCGATCGCGCCGAGGACCGTCGGGGAGAACTGGAGGCCCACGCCCGAGGCGAGGTTCTTGCCGTTGGCCATGCCGATCTCGTCGATCGTGACCGTACGGCCGAGTTTGCGGCCCAGCGCCTCGGCGATGATCGCCGGTGCCCTGCCCCGCGGTTGCTGTCCGCGCAGCCAGCGGGCCACGGACGTCTTGTCGTAGCGCAGGTCGAGGCCGTGCTCCGCCCCGCACATGTTGACCCGGCGGGCGAGCCCGGCGTTCGAGCACCCCGCCTCCTGGATGAGCGCCTGCAGCCGTTCGTTCGGCTGCCGCGCGACAAGCGGCCTTGCGGCCATGGTGTAACCCCCTGTGGCTGCGGTGCCTGCCACGCACCGAGTTGACGTGTCTTCCACCGGTCGGCTCCGGGTTGGTCGTCCTCGGGTCCGGCTGTCCACGATCCGGACCCGTCACCGAAAAAATCCGGCCGTGAAGATCAGTGCCCCGCGGACATGACGAAAATGCGGGACTTGCGAGGATTGCCGGGGTGACGAGCCGGACTTGAGCAGAGCGCTGCCCTGGACGTGACTCCCCGTTCCCCCCGGTTTGTGACTACCCGTTCCCCGGCGCTTTCCTGCCCCGCGCCCCCGGACGTGCACCCATGCGCCCCGAAGGCCGAACCGGTGCTCTCCCCCGCGCACTTGAACATGCGTCAGAGCCGCCCGGGAGCCCGTGTCCGCCCGAGCTTTCGGGCACGCGTAACCCCTCGTGACCGCTAGAGTTGTGCTCACCGTGGAAGAGACCATTGCCGGCGTCGCCGAAGCCACCCAAATCCCGAAGCAGCGCGGGGAAACGCTGCTGGAAACCGCCGTTCGCTATGCCGAGGAGCGCCATTGGGACGTGTTCTCCGGCACCTGGCTGGAAGCCGTCGACGGAGTACAGCGCTGCTCCTGCGGTGACGCCAAGTGCGCCGCTCCCGGCGCACATCCCGTGCGCCCCGACTGGGCGTCCCAGGCGACGGGCAGCGCCACCGTCGCCCGCAGGATGTGGCAGAAGCAGCCCTCGGCCGCCATCCTGCTGCCCACCGGGCGGACCTTCGACGCGATCTCCGTGCCGGAGACGGCGGGGTTCCTCGCGCTCGCGCGGATGGAGCGGATGGAGCTGACCCTCGGGCCGGTGACCCTCTCGCCGGACGGACGCATGCAGTTCTTCGTCCTGCCCGGGGCCTCGGTCAAGGTCCCCGACCTGCTGCGCCGGATCGGCTGGTCGATCGGCTCCCTCGACCTCGACGTCCTCGGGGAGGGCGCGTACGTCGCCGCCCCGCCGACCCGGTTCGGCTCGCGTGCCGTGCAGTGGGCGTGCCGTCCCACCGCCGCGAACCGGTGGCTCCCCGACGCGGAGGAGCTGATCTCACCGCTTGCCTACGCGTGCGGCCGGGACCGGTAACTCCGGTCCGTCCACAGGGTGTTCATTTCGAACTGGTCGGGCCCGACGGGGCCGGGGGTCGCGGCGCAGCCGCCGGTGACCGGGCGCCGGGGCCCGACCTAGGGGTGGCGTGCGGGCAGGCGCGTGCAAGCCGGTGCCGGTCACTCCCCGAACACCCCCTCCAAGAACGGCTCGATCGCCGCTCGCCACGCCTCCGGCTGGTCGTAGTGGACGAGGTGGCCGGCGTCCGAGACCTCCGCGTACTGGCCCCGGGGGAGGACGCGGACCATCTCCTGGGCCTCCGCGCGGCCGAGTTCGCCGTCCAGGCCGCGGACGACGAGGGAGGGGCACTGGACCTGCGCGAGTTCCTCCCAGTGCGCGTCGTACACCCACGTCTCCCGCGACTTGAGCATCTGCTCGGGCTCGAAGACGGGGCGCCAGCCGTCCGCGGACTCGTGCATCACCTCGGCGTAGAAGGCCCCGCGCGCGGGGTTGGGGCGCTCGACCCACGGGTCGTCCTCACCGAACCACTTGCGGACGTCAGCGAGCGTGGCGAACGGCACCGGCCAGGACTTGAACCAGTCGGCCCACTCCCGCTGGGACGCCGCGCCGAGCGCCGACGCCCGCATGTCGCAGACGATGAGCCCCCGCACGAGGTCCGGCCGCTTCGCGGCGAGCTGCCAGCCGGTGAGCGCGCCCATCGCGTGCCCGACGAGTACGGCGGGTCCGAGGCCCAGTTGCTCCAACGCCGCCTCGGCGTCCTCGACGTACGCCTCGCGCGTGAACGCGGCTTGCGGGGGCTTCTCGCTCTGGCCGTGGCCCCGCTGGTCCAGCGCCACCGCGCGGTGCCGTTCGGAGAGCCAGCGGGCGGTGGAGGCCCAGTGGGAGGCCCGGCCCATGAGGCCGTGGAGTAAGAGGACGCCGGGGGTGGTGGGGGCGGGCGTACGGGACGGGGTGGCGTCGGGGTGGTGCGGGGCGGTGTCGGGGTGGGCGTGGGTGGGGTCGGTGCGGGTGACGCCGTCAGGGTGAGCACCGTGTTCAAGGCCGCCGGCCTCACGAGGACCGCTCTGGGGTACGCCGGCCTGGGGTACGCCGGCCTGGGGTACGCCGCTCCGAGGTACGCCGGCCTGGGGCACGCCGCTCTGGGGTACGCCGCCCTGGGGCGTACCACCTTGCGGGGCGCCGCCCGGGTGCGCACCGCCCTCAAGGCCGGCGTCCGCCGAACCGCCGCCTCCACGAGAACCGCTCCAGGCCCCACCCCCCTCGCGGCCCCCGCCTTCGCGAGAACCACCCGAAAGAGGACCCCACTCAGCCCTGTCCCCCGAGCGGCCCTCCCCGGAGGAACCCGCGCCCGGCGATGTCCCCCGCCCGTTCCCCGAAGGGACCCGCGCCCCCGGCTGGTCCGGAATCGGCTTGGGCGGGTCACCGAACTCCCAGGCCACGAGGCGCACCCCACCGGCCCCGGTCACCTCGATGCGTCGCGCCATCGGTCTGGCACCCCCCTGGCTCCGCTCGGCCCGCCCGCTCCCGCTCAAGCCCACCGGTCCGAGTCAACCGCTTCGTGTCTGCCGTCGTACCACTACCGCCGTGTCCTGCTCCCGCCGCTTCGCGCCCCGCTCCCGCCCTCCCGGAGCCGAGCCTCCGCTTTCCGCGGCCCCTCACCCGCAGCGTATCGAATGCGCATTCGAGAAATGGAGTCTCCGGCGGCAACACCGCTCGTTCGAGTGACCCTGCTCAAGGAATGATCGCCGCTGCCGAGGGGAGATCTTCAGCGGGAGGCGGACCGGCCGGGGAAACCGGTCCGAGGGGAACGACCCTGGGAGCTCGGGGCTCCGGGTCGGAACAGGGGAGGACAGGCCCCGGTGCTTCACGGCACCGGGGCCCTTCTCACGTCTGCGGCACATCTTCCCGCCCCCTCCGGTCATATGCCTCACGCGACAGCCTCGCACGCGCGGCGCCCGAGCGCTGCGATTCGGCACAGGGAATCTTCGGGTTCGAGGCACCCGAAGGGAACCCAACCGCCGCGAGCGGCTCAGGAGTTGACCATGCCCCACGATCGCGCTCGGCACGCCCGCGCGGACCCGACGCTTTCGGCGGCCCGGCACGCGACGCCGCCCCGGCACCCATCGCCGACGCCGCTCCCGGCACTCGGTACCCGACACGGGCCCGGCCACCGCCACTCGGCCCTGGACACCGGCCCGGCACCCGGCCTCGGCCCGGCGCTGCGCGCGTCCGGCGGCGACGCTGTCGGCGAGCGGCTCGCCCGGCGCCGGACTTCTCCACACGCACGTGCTCCGGAAACGCGACGGCGGCCCCGAAGAACCGCCCGCCGGCCCCGGCCCGAAGCCCGGCACACCGTCCGGCGTCCGCCGCGCCGGAGGCCAGCGCAGCCGCCCGCCCCCTTCGTCGCCCCGGAGCCCAGAAGCCCCGCGTCAGCTCAGCGCTTCGCCACGAAGACGTGCGACGCGACGTCCGACTCCAGCTCCGCCGCCTCGCCGCCGCTGCCGACCAGGACCCCGCCCGCCGACTCCGTCACGCTGACGACGGAGCCGGGCTGTACGCCCGCGCGCCGCAGCGTGTACATCAGCTGCGCGTCCGTCTGGATGGGCTCGCCGATGCGCCGGACGACGACGGTCTTGCCCTCCGTACCGGGGTCGAGGTCGGCGAGGGAGACCATGCCCTCGTCGAGGAACGGGTCGGCGCCGTCCTTCTCGCCGAGCTCCTCCAGGCCGGGGATGGGGTTGCCGTAGGGCGACTCCGTGGGGTGGCGCAGCAGCTCCAGGACGCGGCGCTCGACGGCCTCGCTCATCACGTGCTCCCAGCGGCACGCCTCCGCGTGGACCTGCTCCCACTCCAGGCCGATCACGTCGACCAGGAGGCATTCGGCGAGGCGGTGCTTGCGCATCACGCGCGTGGCGAGCCGGCGGCCCTCGTCGGTCAGCTCCAGGTGCCGGTCGGTGGCCACGGAGACGAGGCCGTCGCGCTCCATGCGCGCGACGGTCTGGCTCACCGTCGGTCCGCTCTGGTCGAGCCGCTCGGCGATCCGGGCGCGCATGGGGACCACACCTTCCTCCTCCAGCTCAAGGATGGTGCGGAGATACATCTCCGTGGTGTCGATCAGTCCGGACATTCGTGCCCCTCGATTTGCTCTGCCGAAGGCTCGACGGCTCTCGGCGCGTGCGCTGGCCCTGCCTCCAATTCTGCCGGATACCACTGACAACCGTGCCGCGCGGACGAAACCCCCGGCCCGCGGGGCACCTGCCGGATGCGCGCGCCGCCCCGCCCGCCCCCGGCGCACCCCCTCCCGCACCCCCTCCCGCACATCGGACGCCACCTCACCGCTCCCCGGCGTTCACCCGCGTATTGACACCGCACTGGTCCAGACCGCACGGTGATCCGCACAACGGGCGGGCTCACGGTGCGAAGGGGTTGTGGCGATGGGCGGGTCAGGGGTCGGCGAGCGGTTCTTCGAGGCCGCCGTCGCGCTGCTGGAGCGCGTGCGCGTGGAGGAGGCCGGGGCGGTCGAGGCGGCCGGGGAGCTGCTGGCCGACACGGTCGCCGCGGGCGGGCGGCTGTTCGCGTTCGGGGCGGGGCACTCGTCGCTCGCCGCGCAGGACCTGGTCTACCGCGCGGGCGGGCTCGCGGTGATGAACCTGCTGGCCGTACCGGGCCTGGTCGGTGTGGACGTCCGGCCGGCGACCCTGGGCTCCGCCCTGGAGCGCGTGGACGGCCTCGCGCGGGTCGTCCTGGACGCCTCGCCCCTGCGCGCGGGCGACGCGCTGATCGTCGTGTCCCTCTCCGGCCGCAACCCCCTCCCGGTCGAGATGGCCCTCCACGCGCGTGCGCGCGGCGTGAAGGTCATCGGCGTCACCTCGGTCGCCTACGCGCAGGAGACCACGTCCCGCCACTCCTCGGGCACCTTCCTCAAGGACCACTGCGACCTGGTCCTCGACTCCAGGATCCCCGTCGGCGACGCCACGCTGACCCTCGACACCGTCCCTGCCCCCTTCGCCCCCGCCTCCACGATCGTCACCTCCGCCCTCCTCCAGGCGGCGACAGCGACCGCCGCGGCCTCCCTGGCGGCCCGCGGCATCGAACCGCCCCTCCTGCGCTCGGGCAACGTCGACGGCGGCCACGAGTGGAACGCCCGCGTGCTGGAGGAGTACGGCGACCGGATCTTCTACGGGAACTGAGCCGGTCCTAGCCCCGCGTCTCCCCCGCCGCCTCCGCCAGGTCCAGCGCCGCCGCGATCCGTACGGCGACGTCCTCGGCGTACGTCGTGTCGGTGCGCTCGAAGCCCGTACGGCCGCCGCCGCGCAGGAACGTGACGGCGCCCAGGGTGCGGCCCCGGCTGCGCAGGACGGTGGACAGGGCGTGGACGGTGTCCTCGGGCCACTGGCGGGTGCGCGCCCAGACGCGGGCCTGGTCGGCGGGGATGCCGCCGGCTCCGGCGCGGACGGTGCCCGCGCGCGCGACGCACTGGAGCGCCGGGTGGCCCTCGGGGTAGCCGACGGGGAGGCCGGGGTGGGCGCTCAGGACGCTCGGCCCGGGGCCGCCGGCGGGGGTGGCGGCGACGCGGACGAGCCGTACCGGCGCGGCGGGGTCGGTGTCCGCGCGCGGGGCGCCGTGCAGGCGGTCCAGGAGGGCGTGGTCGGCGAATCCGGCGAGCGAGAAGTCGAGGTGGACGGTGGCCGCCTCGGCGGGGTCCTCGCACTCGGCCGCCGCGCGGGCGGCGCGGTGCAGCTGGTTGGCGCGGAAGCGCAGCAGGGCCGCCTCCTGCTCGCCCTGCTTGGCCTCCGTGACGTCCTGGAAGAGCCAGCCGACGCCGAGGGGCACAGGCTCCTCCGCGAGCGGCGAGGCGAGCCGTACGAAGCCGCTGCGCCAGCAGCGCCGTTTCTCGCCGTCGGGGGTGCGCACGCCGATCCACATCTCGGCGGGCGCGGGCGGGGCGCCCTCCGCGAGGACGTGCGTGAGGGCGCTCTCCAGCTCCCGGACGCCGTGGGTGAGCAGCTCGCCCAGGGGGCGGCCCAGGACGGCCGTACGGCCCGTGCCGAGCGCCCGCGCGGCGTGCGTGTTGACGACGGCGGGGCGCAGGTCGGCGTCGATCAGGACGACGCCCCAGGAGGCGTCCTCGAACAGGGCCTCGCTGAACGCGATGGACCGCTCCAGGTCGATCTGCGCGTGCACCTCGCTGAAGGCGCAGTACAGCCCGGCGGGCTTGCCGTCGGGCCCGCGTACGGCGGACGACTGGGTGCGCACGAGGACCCGGCCGCCGTCCTTGGTGAGGAGCGCGAACTCGTGCACCTGGCGCCCGGCCGCGTGCATGGCGGCCATCAGCCGGCCCTCGACCTCCCCGGCGTCCGCGCTGCGCACCGCCCAGCCCGCGAAGCCGTGCCGCCCCACCGCCTCCTCGGCGCTCCACCCGAGGATGCGCTCGGCCTCGCGGTTCCAGTGGGTGACGACCCCGTCGGCGTCGAACGCGCACAGCGCCGCGTCCATGCCGTCCAGCAGCGCGGCGAGCAGGTCGAACCCGTACGGCCCGTCCCCACCGGGCTCGTCCGGGCCCAGCTCGTCGGTGGTCCCCCTACGCCGGGAAGCACTCACCTGGACCCCCTGCCAGCGTCGGTTCGCGCACTCGCCTTCATTCAACTTGAACGTGACTCAGCCCACACGGTGTTCCCGGAAGCCGGCCCGAGATTCGTGATCGGCGGATCGGCCCACCGGTCGTCGCCGGCCGTTCGGGAAAAACCGGTTGAGCCGTCCCGGGGGTGGTTCCTAGGGTGTGGGGCACACGAGAAGGGAGGTGGTTCGGCAGATGTATGGAAACCGGACGCGTGAGGTGACTGCGGGCTAGCGCCCGTCACCCGCAGTGCGGTGCCGGACTCGCGCGTGAGCGTTGCGCGCCGCCGGCCCAGTCCCAAAGCAGTCACCCGACCCGCGAGTCGCCGGTACGTCCGGCCGGCTCCTCCACGGAGGAACCCGACTCGCGGGTCGCCTGCGTTCCCGGAGGATTTCCGGGGAGTGATCCGCGCCACGTACGAATGTCCTGTCGAGCAGTAGCCTGGGGGCATGCTTTCGCTCGTTCGACGCCGCCACGTGGACTATGTCCGCGTCACGAGCATGGGCTGTCGACGCTCCGTCTGAGCCTCCAGCCCGCATTCCCGGCCGCCCCACACGGCTTTCGCCTCCTGCTCACCCGGCACCCGCGCCCGCGCCCCACCCACGGCGGCGGGTCGGCCCCCGTACACCTACGGACGCACCATGACGAACCCGTCGTACCAGCAACTCCCGATCATCGACCTCTCCGCGGCGGACGCGGGCCCCCGCGCGCGTGCGCGGCTGCACGCGGACCTGCACAGCGCGGCGCACGACGTGGGCTTCTTCCAGCTCGTCGGCCACGGCGTGCCGGACGGCGAGACGGCCGCCCTGCTGACGGCCATGCGGCGCTTCTTCGCGCTGCCGGAGGCCGAGCGGCTCGCCCTCGACAACGTGAACTCGCCGCACTTCCGCGGCTACACGCGCACGGGCGACGAACGCACCGCGGGCCGCCAGGACTGGCGCGACCAGCTCGACATCGGCGCCGAGCGCCCCGCGCGCGTGCCGGGCTCCGGCGAGGCGCCGTACTGGTGGCTCGAAGGCCCCAACCAGTGGCCCGCATCGCTGCCCGGGCTGCGGACCGCCGCGCTGCGCTGGATCGACCGCCTCAGCGCCGTCTCCGCGAAGCTCCTGCGCGAGCTGCTGGCCTCCATAGGCGCCGCGCCCGACTTCTACGACGCGGCCTTCGGGGCCCGCGCGCACCCGCACCTGAAGCTCGTGCGCTACCCCGGGAACGCCGGGAACGGCGCCGACCAGGGCGTCGGCGCGCACAAGGACTACGGCTTCCTCACGCTGCTCCTGCAGGACCGGGTGGGCGGCCTCCAGGTCCAGCGCGAGGACGGCCTCTTCCACGACGTGCCTCCCATGGAGGGCGCTTTCGTCGTCAACCTGGGCGAGTTGCTGGAGGTGGCGACCGACGGCTACCTGCTCGCCACCAACCACCGCGTGGTGTCCCCGCCGACGGCGGTGGAACGTTTCTCCGTGCCGTTCTTCTACAACCCGCGCCTGGACGCGCGCGTGGAGCCGCTGGTCTTCCCGCACGCGGCGTCCGCGCGCGGGGTGACGACGGACCCCGCGAACCCGCTGTTCGCGGAGTACGGCTTCAACGAGCTGAAGGGGAAGCTGAGGGCGCACCCCTTGGTGGCGGAGAAGCACCACGCAGGGCTCTTGTCACCTGCGTGAGTGCCTGCCTTCAAGGGGCGCGGGGAACCGCGCGACCAGCCACGACGAACCCGCAGCCGCCCGCGCTCCGGAACTCCCCCTTCAGTGGGCGCTGTCGTACCCCTCGATGTCCCGAGGGGAACGACTCCCCGGTCCCACATACCGCGCGGAGGGCCGCACCAGCCGCCCTGTCCGCTTCTGCTCCAGGATGTGCGCCGACCACCCCGCCGTACGCGCGCACGTGAACATCGACGTGAACATGTGCGCCGGGACCTCCGCGAAGTCGAGGACGATCGCCGCCCAGAACTCGACGTTGGTGGCGAGCACCCGGTCGGGCCGGCGGGCGTGCAGTTCAGTGAGGGCGGCCTTCTCCAGTGCCTCGGCGACCTCGAACCGGGGTGCGCCCAGCTCCCGCGCGGTACGGCGCAGCACGCGCGCGCGAGGGTCCTCGGCGCGGTAGACGCGGTGCCCGAAGCCCATGAGCCGCTCACCCCGGTCGAGCGCCTGGCGGACGTACGCGTCGGCGTCCCCGGTCCGCTCGATCTCCTCGATCATGCCCAGCACGCGCGAGGGCGCACCCCCGTGCAGGGGGCCGGACATGGCCCCGACGGCACCGGAGAGCGCGGCGGCGACGTCCGCGCCGGTGGAGGCGATCACGCGCGCGGTGAACGTCGACGCGTTCATGCCGTGCTCGGCGGCGGACGTCCAGTACGCGTCGACGGCCGCGACGTGCTTCGGGTCCGGCTCGCCGCGCCAGCGGATCATGAACCGTTCGACGACGGAGCGTGCCTTGTCGATCTCCCGCTGCGGCACCATCGGCCGGCCCTGCCCGCGGGCGGACTGCGCGACGTACGAGAGGGCCATCACAGCGGCCCGCGCGAGGTCGTCGCGGGCCTGACCCTCGTCGATGTCCAGGAGGGGCTTCAGGCCCCACACAGGGGCCAGCATGGCCAGCGCGGACTGCACGTCGACCCTGATGTCCCCGGAGTGCACGGGGATCGGGAACGGCTCGGCGGCCGGCAGCCCGGGGTCGAACGCGCCGTCGACCAGCAGACCCCACACGTTCCCGAACGAGACGTGCCCCACCAGATCCTCGATGTCGACGCCCCGGTACCGCAGGGCGCCGCCCTCCTTGTCCGGTTCGGCGATCTCCGTCTCGAACGCGACGACTCCTTCGAGACCGGGTACGAAGTCGGACATCAGGCGGCTCCTCGATGTGTGGGGCGGACGGGTGCGGGGTCGTTCCCGGGTGCGGCCCGCGTGCGCGTGCGGGCCGGTTCGGACGGTGCTCGGTTCGGGACGGTGCTCGGTTCGGGTGCGGCGAGACGGCTTGCGGCTCGGCGGGCGGTCCGGGCCCTGGACCCGTGCCGGTGGACGGTACGCGCATGCGTGCGGCTTGCCCCGGAGGGCTGCGTACGTCCCACCGGTGCGGCATCAGCACCATATCCCCGGGTGTCACGGTTGGGGAGGTCGTGCGGCACTGAGTGCCATCCAAAGGGTGCCCGGTGGAGCGCCGGGCCATGCCTGGCCGGTACGACGGTCCCGCGCCCCCGCGCGATACGGCGGACCGCCCCGCCCGCGCCCCCGGATGCGGCAGGATGACCGCGTGAACGACCACGACACCGCTTCCCCCGATCCCGCCTCGATGCGTACGCAGTACCGGGCGGCGGGCCTCGCCGAGGACGACCTTGCCGCGACCCCGGTGGAGCAGTTCGCCCGCTGGTTCGCGCAGGCCGCCACGGAGGCGCAGTTGTTCGAGCCGAACGCGATGGTCGTCTCCACCGCCGACGCCGAGGGGCGGCCCAGCGCGCGCACGGTGCTGCTGAAGCACTTCGACGAGCAGGGCTTCGTCTTCTACACCAACTACGGCTCCCGCAAGGCCCGCGACCTCGCCGAGAACCCGTACGTCTCGCTCCTGTTCCCCTGGCACCCGATGGCCCGCCAGGTCATCGTGCAGGGCGTCGCCCGGCGTACCGGGCGCGACGAGACGGCCGCATACTTCCGCACCCGCCCGCACGGCTCCCAGCTCGGCGCCTGGGCGAGCACGCAGTCCTCCGTCGTCCCCTCGCGCGCGGAACTCGACGCCTCGTACGCCGAGCTGACGGCGCGCTATCCCGAGGGGGAGCAGGTGCCGGTGCCCCCGCACTGGGGCGGCTTCCGGATCGCCCCGCAGTCGGTCGAGTTCTGGCAGGGCCGCGAGAACCGCCTCCACGACCGGCTCCGGTACGTCGAGGAGGCGGACGGCGGGTGGCGGGTGGAGCGGCTCAGCCCCTGAGGGGCCGTCAGATCTTGCCCCAGATGTACGCCGTGCGGTGGCCCTCCAGGACGTCGGTCATTCGGGCGCGGAACGCGTCGGAGAGGTCGGGCCAGTCCCAGAACTTCAGCCCGAGGTGGCCGAAGGCGAAGGGCGCGTTGTCCCACCGCCAGGCCGGCAGGGGCACGGTCCCTGTGCAGGAGGGGCAGGTCAGGGTGGCCACGCCTGCCTCGGACCAGGTCTCGATCGCCGTGCTGACCCAGGCCCAGCCGTCCGCGTCCAGCTTTCTGCGGGCCGCGCAGGCCGGGCAGACCGCGTGCTCCGGGGCGTCCGCGCCGCTGTGGAAGGCCCCGCGCCCCACGTGTACCGCGAGCCCGCCCGACGGCTCGTGGTCCCAGTCGTCGGCCACGGCCCGCGTCCACCCGGGACCGGCCGTGTACGCGCCCCCGTCCGCGACGACGATCCCCTCCCCCGCCAGCCACGCGACGACCCGCTCCTTGAGCCGGGCCGCCTCCGCCTCGCCCGCATCGAGGTCGACGATCACCTGAAACCGATCTCCCATGCCCCCACCGTAGAACCCGCCACTGACAACGCCTCCGACCTGCGCCTTCCCGCCCTCCTCACCCCAACTCGGCCTCCAGCAGCGCCGCCCACTGCCCCACGACCCGCTCCCGCCGGGCCCGGTCGTCGGTGAGGAGGTTCGCGAGGCCGAGCCCCCGCGCCATGTCCAGCAGGCCCTGTACGGTCTCGCGCGCGCCGGGCCGGCTCTCGTCGGCGCCGAGAAGGTCGACGGCGATGCGATGGGTCTCGCGTCCGACGCGGGCCTCCAGTTCGGTCACCCGGGGGCGGAGCTGCTCCTCGTTGGAGGCGGCGACCCACAGGTGGAGGGCGGCGCGGAACAGGGGCCCGGTGTACAGGTCGACGAGGGCGCCGACGACGGCCGCGCGGTCGGTGGCCCCCTGCGGGAACAGCGCGCGCAGGGCGCCGGACCGCTCCTCGGCGACGTACTCGACGGCGGCGGTGAACAGGTCCTCGCGGGTGGGGAAGTGGTGCTGGGCGGCGCCCCGGGAGACGCCCGCGCGCTCGGCGACGACGGACACCGTGGACCCCGCCCACCCGTACTCGGCGAGACAGGCCACGGCGGCCTCCAGGAGCCGCTGCCGGGTGAGGCGGCTGCGGTCCTGTTTGGGCACGCGGTCACCGGACGGGCGGTCGCCGGGCGCACGGTGGTTGGGTACGCGGTCGCCGGGCGCACGGTGGTTGGGTACGCGGTCGCCGGGCGCGTGATCTCCCCGCGCGCGGCTGTCCGGGGCGTGGCCGCCGGGCGCACGGTCGTCCGGCGTGCGACCGTCCGGCGTGCGGTCGCCGGGCACGCCGTCCTCCGGTGCTCGCCCGGCCGGCGCGCGATCTGCCGGCACCCGTTCCCCCCGCGCGCGGTCCTCCGGCGTGCGGTCCGCCGCGGTCACAGCACCCATGCGGGATCCCGTCGTTCGAGGAAGGCCGTCGTCCCCTCGCGGGCCGCGGGCGAGGCGAACAGCCGCGCGGAGAGCGCCGTCAGCTCCACGGCGTCCCGGTCGAAGGCTTCGAGAACCTTAGCCGTGAGCAGGCGTTTCGTCGCGGCCAGGCCGTCGGGCGCGGACCGGCGCAGCCCGTCGAGCACGGGCGCGAGGACGGCGTCCACGTCGGCGCCGGCCACGGTCAGGAGGCCCGCGCGTACGGCCTCGGCGGCGTCGAACCGTTCGCCGGTGAGGCAGTACCGCGCGAGCGCGCGCGGGTCGGCGCGGGGCAGCAGCGGCAGCGAGATGACGGCGGGCGCGACCCCGATGCGCACCTCGGTGAACGCGAACGTCGCCCCGGCCGAGGCCCCGGCGATGTCGCACGCCGCGACGAGCCCGAGGCCCCCCGCGCGCACGTGCCCCGTCACCCGCGCGACGACCGGCTTGCCGAGGGCGACGACCGCGCGCAGCAGCCCGACGAACTCCTCCGGCGCGGGCGGGTCCTTGAGGTCGGCGCCCGCGCAGAAGGTGCCCCCGCTGTGCGTGAGGACGACGGCGCGTACGGCGGGGTCCTTCGCGCAGTCGGCGAGCGCGTCCGCGAGGGCGGCGACGAGGGCCGCCGAGAGGGCGTTGCGGGTGTCCACGGCGTCGAGGCTGAGGGTCTCGACGCCGCGTTCACGGCTGCGGCCGATCGGGGTCATGCGCGCTCCCTCAGCTCGCGTCGGAGGATCTTCCCGGAGGCCGCGCGGGGGACGGCGTCGATGAACGTGACCTTGCGGACGCGCTTGTAGGGGGCGACGCGTTCGGCGACGTACATGAGCACCTCCCCCTCGGAGAGGCCGGGGGCGTCCGGCCGGCGCACCACGTGCGCGTGCGGGACCTCGTTCCCGTCGGCGTTGTACGTGCCGATCACGGCGGCGTCGGCTATCCCGGGGTGGGTGAGCAGGAGGGCTTCGAGTTCGGCGGGGGCGACCTGGAAGCCCTTGTACTTGATGAGTTCCTTGACCCTGTCGACGACGAACAGCCAGCCGGCGTCGTCGACGTACCCGATGTCCCCGGTGTGCAGCCAGCCCCGGGCGTCGATCATCGCGGCGGTGGCGTCCGGGTGGCCTAGGTAGCCCTTCATGATCTGGGGTCCCCGGAAGAGGAGCTCGCCGGTCTCGCCGGGGCCGAGGTCCTTGTCCGGGTCGTCGAGGGACACGATCCGCATGCGGGTGCCGCCGATGAGCTTGCCGACGGTCCCGGGCGGGGCGGTGGCCATGGCGTCCCGGGGGACGACGTGAGTGCCCGGCGACAGTTCCGTCATGCCGTACGCCTGGCCCACGGGCGGGAGGTTCAGCCGGCGCGCGCAGGCGGTGGCGAGGCCCGCGTCCAGGGGCGCGGCGGCGCTGATGACGTACTGGAGGGACGACAGGTCGTAGCGCTCGACGGCCGGGTGCTGGGCGAGCGCGAGGACGATCGGCGGGGCGACGTACAGGCCGGTGATGCGGTGTTTCTCGATGGCGGCGAGGAACGTCTCCAGGTCGAAGCGGGGCAGGACGACGACAGTGGCGCCCAGGCGCAGGGGGACGTTCATCAGGGCGGTCAGGCCGTAGATGTGAAAAAACGGGAGGATCGCCAGAATGCGGTCGCCCGGGCCCGCGGGCATCAGGGGCTCCAACTGGGCCAGGTTGGTGGCGATCTGGCGGTGCGTCAGCATGACGCCCTTGGGGAGCCCGGTCGTCCCGGAGGAGTACGGGAGGGCCGCGACGTCTTCCACGGGGTCGATGTAGAGGCTCGGTTCGGGCGCCTGGGAGGCGAGCATGTCGATCAGCGAGCGGTGGCCGCCGGCCACGTCGCAGACGAAGATCTCCTCGACGCCGCCCGCGAGTTCGGCCGCGCGCCGGGCGGTCTCCAGCAGCGGCGAGACGGTGACGATCCAGCGGGCGGCCGAGTCGCGGACCTGCCGGGCGAACTCCTCGGGCGTGCACAGGGGGTGGACGGTGGTGACCGAGGCTCCCGCGCGCGTGGCCGCGTAGAAGGCGATGGGGAAGGCGACCGTGTTGGGGCTGTGCAGGGCGAGCACGTCCCCCTTGCGCACGCCCGCGTCGGCGAGGGCGGCGGCGACGCGCCGGTGGAAGCGGTCCAGCTGTTCGTAGGTGAGGGTCGTGCCGTCCGTGCCGTCGATCAGCGCGGGCAGGTCGCCGAAGCGGGCGGCGTGGCCGAGGACGGCGTCGTGGATGGGCAGGTCCACGGCCGGGACGTCTGCGTACTCGCTGCGGAACACGGTTCCTCCTCGCGCAGGGGCGGCGGTCAGTACGACTTGGGCAGGCCCAGGCTCTGGTGGGAGACGTAGTTGAGAATCATCTCCCGGCTCACCGGGGCGATACGAGCCACGCGCGAGGCCGTTATCAGCGAGGCGAGGCCGAACTCGCGCGTGAGGCCGTTGCCGCCGAGGGTCTGCACGGCCTGGTCGACGGCCTTCACGCACGCCTCCCCGGCCGCGTACTTGGCCATGTTGGCGGCCTCGCCCGCGCCCGTGTCGTCGCCCGCGTCGTACAGGTGGGCGGCCTTCTGGGTCATCAGGCGGGCCAGTTCGAGGTCGATGTGCGCCTGCGCGAGGGGGTGGGCGATGGCCTGGTGGGCGCCGATGGGGGTGTCCCAGACGGTGCGCTCGCGCGCGTACTCGACGGCGCGGGCGAGCGCGTAGCGGCCCATGCCGATCGCGAAGGCGGCGGTCATGATCCGCTCGGGGTTGAGGCCGGCGAAGAGCTGGGCGAGGCCCGCGTCCTCGTCGCCGACAAGGGCTTCGGCGGGGAGCCGGACGTCGTCCAGGGTGAGTTCGAACTGCTTCTCCGCGCTGTGCAGTTCCATGTCGATCCAGCGGCGGGTGAAGCCCGGCGCGTCGCGCGGGACGATGAACAGGCAGGGCTTGAGGCGGCCCGTGCGGGCGTCCGCGGTGCGGCCGACGATCAGGGTGGCGTCCGCCGCGTCCACGCCGGAGACGAAGACCTTGCGGCCGGTGAGGAGCCAGTCGGCGCCGTCGCGGCGGGCCGTGGTGGTGATGCGGTGGCTGTTGGAGCCGGCGTCGGGTTCGGTGATCCCGAAGGCCATCAGGCGCGAGCCGTCCGCGAGCGCGGGGAGCCACTCGCGCTTCTGGGCCTCGGTGCCGAAGCGGGCGATCACCGTGCCGCAGATCGCCGGGGAGACGATCATCATCAGCAGGGGGGAGCCGGCCGCGCCCAGCTCTTCGAGGACCAGGGCGAGTTCGGCGATGCCGCCGCCTCCGCCGCCGTACTCCTCGGGCAGGTTCACCGAGACGTAGCCGAGTTTCGCGGCCTCCTGCCACAGCTCGGTGGGGTGGCGGCCCTCGTCGACGACCTTCGTCAGGTAGTCGCGGCCGTAGCGCCTGCCGAAGGACGCGACCGCCTCGCGCAGGGCCTTGTGCTCGTCGGATTCGATGACCGGGCTCACTGTCGCGCTCCTTCGGGTTCGTCCTGTCGGTCGCCCTCGACCACTGCGAGGAGGGCTCCCATCTCCACCTGCTGTCCTGCCTGGACCTCCAGCGCCGTCAGGGTCCCGGAGACCGGGGCCGTGAGGGCGTGTTGCATCTTCATCGCTTCGAGCCACACGATCGGTTCGCCCGCCTCGACCCTCGATCCGGTGACGAGGCCGGGCGCGACCTTGACGACCGTGCCGGGCATCGGCGCGACCAGCGAACCCGGGACGCGCTGCGGCGCCGGGTCCGGGAAGCGGGGCAGGGCGGTCAGGGCCGTCCCGTTCACGTGCACGCGCTCGCCGTAGCGCGCGACCTCGAACCGGCGCCGTACGCCGTCCGCTTCGAGGACGACGGTGCCCGCGTCGGCATGGACCACCCGGACGCCGTCCGCGGCGAGGCCCGCGCGGGTGTGCCGGTACTCGACCTCGTGCTCCCGGCCGTCCAGCTCGTACCGCTTGCGCTGGGGCTGCGAGGGGACGTTGCGCCAGCCGCCGAAGCGGGAGCGGCCGTGCGCGTCCGCGAGAGCCGCCGCGAGAGGGGCGAGGAGGTCGGCGGGCGCGCGCGTGAGGGCGGTGAGGTGGCGGTCGTAGAAGCCGGTGTCCATGCGCGCGTGCGTGAACTCCTCGTGGCGCAGGGAGCGCAGGAGGAGGTCCCGGTTGGTCGTCGGGCCGTGGACGGTGGCGCGCTCCAGGGCGCCGGCCAGCCTACGGAGGGCCTCCGCGCGGGTGGGCGCGTGGGCGGTCACCTTGGCGAGCAGCGGGTCGTAGTGGACGCCGATCGTGTCGCCGTCGGCGTACCCGGTGTCCAGGCGGACGCCTTCGGGGACGGCGAGGCGGTGCAGGGTGCCGGTCTGCGGGGTCCACTCGCGCGCGGGGTCCTCGGCGTAGAGGCGGGCCTCGATCGCGTGCCCGCGCGCGGGAGGGGGCTCGTCCGCGAGGGCGGCTCCTTCGGCGACGCGGATCTGCTCGGCGACCAGGTCGAGGCCGAACACGGCCTCCGTGACGGGGTGTTCGACCTGGAGGCGGGTGTTCATCTCCAGGAAGTGCGCGGTGCCGTCGGGGGCGAGGAGGAACTCGACGGTCCCGGCGCCGGTGTACGCCACCGCGCGCGCCGCGCGTACGGCCAGCTCCCGCAGTTCCCGTTCGGTGTCCTCGGACAGCCCCGGCGCGGGCGCCTCCTCGATCACCTTCTGGTGGCGCCGCTGGAGGGAGCAGTCGCGCGTGCCGAGCGCCCACACGGTGCCGTGCGTGTCGGCGAGGATCTGCACCTCGACGTGGCGCCCGCGCTCGACGTACGGCTCGACGAACACCTCGCCGTCCCCGAAGGCGCTCGCGGCCTCCGCGCGGGCCGCCTCCAGGGCGGGGGCGAGGTCCCGCGCGCGGCGCACGATCCGCATGCCGCGCCCGCCGCCCCCCGCCGCCGCCTTCACCAGCACCGGCAGGTCGGCGTCGGTGACGTCCGTCAGCGGGGCGAGCCCCATGAGGGCCTTCGCGCGCGTCTTGGACGCCATCGCCTCGATCGCCTCGGGGGACGGCCCGATCCATACCAGGCCCGCGTCGAGCACCGCGCGCGCGAAGGCCGCGTTCTCGGACAGGAAGCCGTACCCGGGGTGCACGGCGTCCGCTCCGGCCGCGAGGGCCGCCTTCACTATCAGGTCGCCGCGCAGGTACGTCTCGGCGGGCGTCGCCCCGGGCAGGCGTACGCAGCGGTCGGCCACGCGCGCGTGCAGGGCGTTCTCGTCGGGGTCGGAGTGGACGGCGACGGTTCGGATTCCCAGCTCACCGCACGTGCGGAAGATCCGGCAGGCGATCTCGCCCCGGTTGGCCACCAACAGCGTCGAAATCACTGGGCCTCACTCACATCCGGAAGACGCCGAAGCCGCCGCGCGCGCCTTCGTAGGGGGCTGTGTGGATCGCGGACAGGCACAGGCCGAGGACCGTGCGCGTGTCGCGCGGGTCGATCACGCCGTCGTCGTACAGCCGCCCGGACAGGAACATCGGCAGGGACTCCGACTCGATCTGCCGCTCGACCATGGCGCGAAGGCCGTCGTCGGCCTCCTCGTCGTACGGGAGGCCCTTGGAGGCGGCGGACTGCCGGGCCACGATCGACAGGACGCCTGCGAGCTGCTGAGGGCCCATCACGGCCGACTTGGCGCTCGGCCAGGCGAACAGGAAACGCGGGTCGTAGGCCCGGCCGCACATCCCGTAGTGGCCGGCGCCGTACGACGCGCCCATGAGGACCGACAGGTGCGGCACCCGGCTGTTGCTCACCGCGTTGATCATCATCGCGCCGTGCTTGATGATGCCGCCCTGTTCGTACTCCCGGCCGACCATGTAGCCCGTGGTGTTGTGCAGGAACAGCAGCGGGACGTCCCGCTGGTTGGCGAGCTGGATGAACTGGGCCGCCTTCTGCGACTCCTGGCTGAACAGCACGCCCCGCGCGTTCGCGAGTACCCCCACGGGATAGCCGTGCAGGGTCGCCCAGCCGGTCGTGAGGCTCGTCCCGTAGAGCGGTTTGAACTCGTCGAAGTCGGAGGCGTCGACGATCCTCGCGATCACCTCGCGCGGGTCGAAGGGAACCTTCAGGTCGCCGGGGACGATCCCCAGGAGCTCGTCCTCGTCGTACTTCGGGGGGAGAGCCGGGGGCGGGTCGTCGTACGCCTTGCGGTGGTTGAGGCGGGCCACCACCCTGCGCGCCTGCCTGATCGCGTCCCGCTCGTCCACCGCGAAGTGGTCCGCGAGGCCCGACACGCGCGCGTGCATCTCGGCGCCGCCCAAGGACTCGTCGTCGCTCTCCTCGCCGGTCGCCATCTTCACGAGCGGCGGGCCGCCGAGGAACACCTTCGCGCGCTCCTTGACCATGATCACGTGATCGGACATCCCGGGGATGTACGCGCCGCCCGCCGTGGAGTTGCCGAACACGACGGCGACCGTGGGGACGCCCGCCGCCGACAGGCGCGTGAGGTCGCGGAAGATCGCGCCCCCGGGGATGAAGATCTCCTTCTGGGACGGCAGGTCGGCGCCCCCGGACTCCACGAGGCTGATGCAGGGCAGCCGGTTGGCCAGCGCGATGTCGTTCGCTCTGAGGGCCTTCTTGAGGCTCCACGGATTGCTCGCGCCCCCGCGCACGGTGGGGTCGTTGGCGGTGATCAGGCACTCCACGCCCTCGACGACCCCGATCCCGGTGACGAGCGAGGCCCCCACGGGGTACTCGCTCCCCCACGCCGCGAGCGGCGACAGCTCCAGGAACGGCGTGTCGGCGTCCACCAGCAGCTCGATCCGCTCCCGGGCGAGCAGCTTCCCGCGCGCGCGGTGCCGCTCGACGTACTTCGGCCCGCCTCCCGCAAGCGCCTTCGCCTGCTCGCCCGCCAGCTCGCCGAGTTTCGTCAGCATCGCCTCACGGTTCGCCCGGTAGTCCGGTCCGTGCACATCCAGGGCGGTCGTCAGAACGGTCACGGGGCGGCCTCCAGGGGGGTGGGTCCAGGGCTCGGCACCGCCACGTCCGAGGCCGTCGCGGGCCCCGGGAAGGCGGGTGGGCGGAGTGCTTCCACGGCGGCGGAGCGCGAGGGCCCGCCCGAGGCCGCATCAGAGGCCCAGGACGACGCCGGGCGCCCGGCCACTTCAGACGGGTCCTGCGGGCCGCCAGAAGCCATCCGAGAGGCCCTGGGAGCCCCTCGGACGAGCGAGGGGCCGTCCGCGGCGCCGGCGGGGCGTGAGAGGCCGTACGGGGCGGCTGGGAAGCCCGGCGCTTCGGACGCCGCCTCCGAGCCACGCACAGGCACCCGCAAGCCCGTACCCGAACCGGGCGCCGCGCCCGGGGAACCGCCCAAGAGGGAACTCGCAGTGGGCTCGCACGCGGACGCGGGTTCGCCGGAGCCTCGGCGGGCTGGAAGGCGGGCGTCAGCCGAGAGCAGGTGCTCGCGCGCACGCACCGGGTCACCGGACTCGGCAGCCACGCCCGCGTGCACGGACCCCCGGCTGCCGGGCCCTCGCGCGGGGGCGAAGCCTCCGGGATCAGGCGGCGCCGACACCCGCTCGGACACGAGGTCACCGGACCCACACGCGGGCGCGGGATCACCAGAACCGGCCGCCGCACCCGCGTGCACGACTGCAAGAGCCGACGCGCTGCTCGCCCGCGTCACCCCCACGCGGTCACCTCCGCGTGCGTAGACGCAAGGCCACCGGGTTCCCCTGCGGGGGCAAGGCCACTGGGATCAGCCGACGCCACCGCCGGCTCGGAATCGCCGAGAGCGGCCGTTGTCTCCCCCCGCGCGGACACAGAACCACCGGACTCACGCGCGAGCACGAGATCACCGGTGTCAACCGGCGCCGACGCCCGCCCGGACGCACGGTCACTGAACTCCCGCGCGGGCGCGAGGTCCGCCGTCGCCTCGGCATGCGCGGGCGCAACGCCCTCCCTCCTCGCCCTCGCGCGCGGGCCGTCGCGAAGCGCCTCCTCCGGTACGTCCACGTGCCGTGCCCGCAGCCACTCCCCCAGTGCCTTGGCCTGAGGGTCGAAGCGGTGCTGGGAGGCGACGCCCGCGCCGAGGATGCCCTCGATCACGAAGTTCAGGGCGCGGAGGCCGGGCAGGACGTGGCGGGTGACGGGAAGTGCGCGGGTCTCGGGGAGCAGTTCACGGAAGCGGTCGACCGTCAGTTCGTGGGCGAGCCAGCGCCACGCCTCGTCGGTGCGGACCCATACCCCGACGTTGGCGTCACCGCCCTTGTCGCCGCTGCGCGCTCCGGCGATCGTCCCCAGGGGTACCCGTACTAGTACCTGAGAGGGAGGCAGCGGTTCGGGGAGCGGCGGCTGCGGTGCCGGTTCGAGTACGGCGGTACGGGTGGGTGGGGGTACGACGATCCGCCGCCCGTCGTCGAGGACGGCCCGGTACTCGACGTCACCCTGAGGTACGTACGCGGCCTCGAACACCCCGTACGGCGCCCCTCGCCCGGGCGGCGCGAGGACGTGGAACCCGGGGTAGCTCCCGAGAGCCAGCTCGACGGCGGCGCCGGACAGGGCACGTCCGACGGTCTCCTCCCGTGCGTCCCGCACGACCAGCCGCAGTACGGCACTGGCCTCCTCCTCGGTCCCGGCGTCGGCCCGGTCGGTGCGGACGAGGTCCCACCGCACCTCGGCGGGACGGGACTCACCGAAGGCGTACGTCTCCATCTGCTCCCGCACCAGCGCCGCCTTGGCCTCGACGTCGAGGCCGGTGAGCACGAAGGCGACCTCGTTGCGGTACCCCCCGATCCGGCTCAGCCCGACCTTGAGGTCCGGCGGCGGCGCCTCCCCCCGCACCCCTGCGACCCTGACCCGGTCGGGCCCGTCACTCTCCAGTACGACGGAGTCGAGGCGGGCGGTCACATCGGGCCCGGCGTACCGGGCGCCGCCCGTCTCGTACAGGAGCTGGGCGGTGACCGTACCCAGGTCCACCAGACCCCCCGTACCGGGGTGCTTGGTGATCACGCAGCTGCCGTCGGCGTGGAGTTCGGCGACGGGGAAGCCGGGACGGCGTACGTCGGCCTCCCGGAAGAAGGCGTAGTTGCCGCCGGTGGCCTGCGTCCCGCACTCCAGGACGTGCCCGGCGACGACCGCGCCCGCGAGCCGGTCGTACTCCGTGGGCCCCCATCCGAAGTGCGCGACGGCGGGCCCGGTGACGAGTGCCGCGTCGGTCACCCGCCCGGTCACCACGATGTCGGCGCCCTCCCGCAGGCACGCGGCGATCCCGAACCCGCCGAGGTAGGCGTGTGCGGCGAGGGCGTCCGGGAACCGCCCGCGCAGATCGTCCCCCTCGACGTGCGCGACCCGGACCGGAACCCCGAGCCGCCGCGCCAACTCCCGTACGGCGTCGGCGAGTCCGGCCGGATTGAGCCCGCCGGCGTTGGTGACGATCCGCACCCCGCGTTCGTGCGCGAGGCCGAGGCAGTCCTCCAGTTGCCGCAGGAAGGTGCGCGCGAACCCGGCGCCGGGGTCCTTGAGTCGGTCCCGGCCGAGGATGAGCATCGTGAGCTCGGCGAGGAAGTCCCCGGTGAGGACGTCGAGTTCGCCTCCGGTCAGCATCTCGTGGAGGGCGTCCAGGCGGTCGCCGTAGAACCCTGAGAAGTTGCCTATCCGGAGGGTCATCCGGCCTCCCCGGCGGTCTCCGACTTCGATGGGCGGCCCCCGCCGGGCGGTCCCGCGAAGACCTGGGCGACGCCCAACCACTGCTGGGCCTCCGGCCCTTCGGCGGTCAGAGCGAGGTCGTCGCGGTGGGCGCGCTGGGTGACGAGAAGGCAGAAGTCGAGCGCGGGGCCGGTGACCCGCTGGTCGGCGTCCTCGGGCCCGTAGATCCACAACTCGCCGGACGGTGAGGTGAGTTCGACGCGGAAGTCCTCGAACGGCGCGGCGAGCCCGTGCACGCCGAACGCGAAGTCCCGGGTACGGACGCCGAGTCGGGCGATGTGGCGGAGCCGGTCGGTGGGGGCCGGGGTGACGCCGAGCGCGTCAGCGACGTCCAGGCCGTGCGCCCAGGTCTCCATCAGGCGGGCGGTGGCCATGGACGCGGTGGACATCGGCGGGCCGTACCAGGGGAACCGCCCCCGCTCGGGCGCCGCCCGCAGGACCTTGTCCAGCGCCTCCCGTTCGGCCCGCCAGCCCCCGAGCAAGCGCTCGGGCGGCCGCTGGGCGCCCTCCCTGGCCCCCTCGTCGACGAAGTCGCCGGGCGCCACGAGCGCCTTCTCGACCTCGCGCGAGAACGCGTCCTGGTCGGTCATCGCCAGCCGGGCGGAGCGGTCCGTCCAGGCGAGGTGCGCGATCTGGTGGGCGATCGTCCAACCGGCCGCGGATGTCGGGAGCTTCCACTGCTCAGGGCTCAACTCGGCTACCAGCCGGTCGAGTTCCTCGCTCTCGGCACGCAGGTCGTCGATGACGGGGGTGGAGTCGGCCATGGGGCGAGCATGGCAGCGGCCCCAGAAACAATCAAGCATGCTTGCATGAATTCGGTCATCGCCCACCCCAAGGACCGCCGCCCGCAAGGCTGTTCAGGCCGTGGCGGCCGCCTCGGCCAGTACCTCCACGGCATCGAGCCGCGGGATCGCCCGCATGCAGCGCACCGCCTGCTCGGCACCGAACGCCCGCTGGTCCTCGGTGACTTCGGGGGTGACCGCACAGTCGGCCTGGACCCGCACATAGTTCACGGCGGTCGCGAAGAGCATGGAGAACGAGCGCAGCCCCCGGATCTCGCCCGGACCGCCGGCCGCCCGATAAGCCCGGACGATCCGCCGAGTCCGCCCGGTATCCGGCTCGTTGGCGCCCGACCAGAGGAACAGGGCGCGCGCCAGCTCCTGTTCGGCCGCGATCGGGCCGGCGTTGTCCCAGTCGAGCAGGACCGGCCCGGCGGGGCCCACCAGCACGTTCTGCGGCTGGAGATCGAGGTGCGACGTCACCAGACCGGCGTCACCCGAAGGTCCTACCCAGGCGGACAGCTCGGGTACGACGTCCTCGACGAAGCGGTCCAGCTCGTCGGCCCAGGGGAGCCCCGCGCGCCGCACCCTCTCGCCGAGTTCCTTCCACTCGGCGTCGTCGGGGCAGCGCTCGTACCAGTCGTTCACCGGCCCCTCGGCGCCCACTCCCGCGCGGTGCACGATGCCGGCCGTCCGCCCGAACCAGTCCAGGACCGCGGGGTCGGCGGCGTCGGCGGTGCGCCCCTCCACCCAGTCGTACAGCTTGACGGCGGAGGTCTCCAGGCGGGTGACGTGGGCGCCGTCGCGGTTGACGTGGAGGCGGGGCGCGGAGATGCCCAACTCCTCTGCCGCGTCCCGGAGTTGCGCCTCCCGGCGAACCTGGTCCTCGTCGCAGCCGAACAGCATCTCCTTCACCGCCCAGGACGATCCGGCGCCGGTCAGCCGCCAGATCCGGCCGAGGGCGCCCCGGGTCACGGGGGTGACGGTCCAGGGGCCGGGACCTAGGGAGTAGGCGTCGGCGATGGCTGCGGCTTCTACTGTCCTGGTGGGTGTGGGCATGAGCGCCGACTGTAGTTCCCGCCATACCTGCGGGGTACGGGATTTTCCGGGCCGGGCATGGATGCGATCGGAGGTGCGCAGGTCACGGTCGTGTCGCCACTCGGTCGGGTTACCTCCCAGGGTTGGTCAATACCTTTCCAAGTCCCCTTGGCCGCGCCCGGGACGTGGCAGTTCACTGCGCCGCATGAGAGTGATACGAGCCATGAGACCCACCCGCGCACCGGGCCCCGCGGGTTCCCCGGTCCGTCCGGGCCGGGCGAGCCGGGCGGTCACCGTGCTGGCCGCCGCCGTCGCCGCGTTCGGCCTGTCCCTGGGCAGCGCCTCCGCCACCACCGTGCCGACGGAGTTCGGGACCGACTACCACGACCCCGTCACCGCCGCCCCGCCGATCGCGACCCCGCACACCAGGTCGTGCTCGGTCACCGTCGCGCAGGCGCGGTTCCAGGACTTCACCCCGTACACCGGGACCTACACCCCGCCGAACGGCTGCGGCACGCCCGGCAGTTGGGCCAAGGTCGTGCTGCGCCTCGACGGGAGCGTGAAAGGCAGGCAGTTCGACCGGCTCGGGTACCTGGACATCGGCGGCGTGCAGATGCTGCGGACCTCGACGCCCGAGCCCTCGCAGGACGGGATCGACTGGTCCGTCGAGAAGGACGTGACCCCGTACGCGCGAACCCTCAGCAGCCCTCAGTCCGTCGACATGCTCATTGGCAACGTTGTCGACGACACCTACACGGGCGTCCTGAACGTCAAGGTCACCCTCACGTTCTACACGGCTACGCCTGGGGTATCGGCCGGGCCGGGGCGCAGGTCCTCCGTGCCCGACCGCGTCATACCCCTGAGTGACGCCAACAGCGTGACGACGGACGCCTCGCTGACCGTGCCGCGCAACTCCGAGCGGATCCTCGCGGAGGTGTACGCCACCGGATCGGGCGGCGGCTGCGAGGAGTTCTGGTACTCGGCGGTCACCCCGTCGGCGTCGTACTCCTGCAAGGGCGGGGACGACGGGCCGTACCGCGAGGTGCGGATCAGCGTCGACGGGAAGGTCGCCGGGATCGCCTCGCCGTACCCGAACGTGTGGACCGGCGGCTGGTCCCCGTACCTCTGGTCGGTGATCCCCTCCCCCCATGCTTTCGACGTACGACCGCTGGTGTACGACCTGACGCCGTTCGCGGGAGTCCTGGACGACGGGAAGGCGCACAAGGTCGACGTGTCGGTGGTCGGGGTGCCGGCCGGGCAGACCGGGTGGAGCGCGCCGACGAACGTGCTGGTGTGGCAGGACGCCCACAAGGCGGTCGTGACGGGGGCCGTCACGTCGTACCGGCAGAGCGGTCCCCAGGTGGTCGATGACTACACCGACGGTTCGCTGCGGCACCTGGCGACCGACGGCACGGACCGGCTGAAGGTCACCGGGTACGTCGACACCTCGCACGGCCGGGTCACGACGACGGTCGAGCGGACCCTCACCACGGCGATCGACCACCGGTGGACGCCCGACGAGAACACCGACGACCAGACCGGAAAGTGGACCGACCACCAGGCCGTCACCACCGACGGGCGCGTCGCGCGCACCGACCGCGCCTACACCCTCGACGGCCGCGCGACCATCGACAGCGCGAACCGGCTGCGCGTGATCATGTCCGTCGGCGACCGCTCGGCCGTCGGCGCCACCCGCGTCGACGACCAGTACCGCGGGGACGCCACCTTCACCCTCGGAGTGGCCCGCGAGCAGCGGCACGCCGTGGCCGCCACGAGCGAGCGGTACCGGCTCCGGGGCCCCGGGGTCCACTACGACCACACGCTCGCGACGGAGCAGGGGGTGCTGACGAAGGACGTAGGGGGCTACTGAGGTACGGGGTACCGGCGAGGGACGGGTACGGGGGCCCAGCCGCTCCTCGCCGGTCGTCCCTCTCCGGTACTACCCGGGTACACCCGCCGGGGGACAGCAACCGGGGGGACAGCCGCTCGCCACGGCCGACGCCGACACCGGCGCCGGGCGCTCCGCCGTCTCAGCCGGTGACGGTGTCCGGCACCTTCGCCTTCCCCCGGCCCACCTGCGTCCGCACGGCCCCCATGCTCGCCGCGATGACCAGGGCGATGGCCAGGGCCTGGAGCGAGGTGAGGGCCTGGTCGAGGATGAGGAAACCGGCCCCCGCCGCGATCGCGGGTTCGAGGCTCATGAGGATCGCGAAGGTGGAGGCGGGCAGGCGGCGCAGCGCGAGGAGTTCGAGGGTGTAGGGCAGGACCGAGGAGAGGATCGCGACGGCCGCGCCGAGCCCCACGGTCGCCGGGTGCAGCAGCTTCGTACCCGACTCCGCGATCCCCAGCGGCAGGAAGAGGACGGCTCCGACGGCCATCGCGAGCGCGAGCCCGTCCGCCTGCGGGAAGCGGCGGCCGGTGCGGGCGCTGAAGACGATGTACGTCGCCCACGCGACGCCCGCCGAGAGCGCGAACGCGACGCCGACCGGGTCGAGGCTGTCGAAGCTCCCGCCGCCGAGCAGGAAGACGCCGCCGAGCGCGAGGGCCGCCCAGATCGCGTTGACCGCGCGGCGGGAGGCCAGGACCGAGAGTGCCAGGGGTCCCAGCACCTCCAGGGTGACGGCCGGGCCGAGGGGGATGCGGGCGACGGCCTGGTAGAAGAGGCCGTTCATCGTGGCCATCGTGATACCGAAAACGATCACCGTGCCCCAGTCCGCGCGCGAGTGGCCGCGCAGGCGGGGGCGGCAGATCAGCAGGAGTACGACCGACGCGACCACGAGCCGCAGCGTCACCACGCCGAGCGCGCCCGCCCTCGGCATCAGCAGCACGGACAGGGCGCCGCCGAACTGCACCGACACACCGCCGGCCAGCACCAGGCCGATGGGGCCGAGGGGGCTCGTCCCCCTGGTCCGTCCCCCGCCAGGGGTAGTACCGCTCTCGCCGCGGAGGGTTCCGGGTACGCCGCCGGTCGGGGTCGCGATCGTCGGTTCAGGGGTGGTCACTGGCGGTCCCGGTGCTCGGTGAGTTCATCGTGATGCACTTCCAAGTCCACGGTAATGGACTCAGTCAGGCGTGTGAACCGGGTTTGCCACTGTCTCGGACCGTGAGATGGCCTTCAGGCGCTGCGGTAGGGGTGACCGGGGTCGTACTCCTGAGGTATGTCGTACCTCTGAGGGACGGGCGGTACGTGACCGTAGTAGGGCTGGTACGGGTCGTACGCGGTGTAGGGGTTGACGTCGGGTGCCGGTGCGGGAGCCGGGGTGTCGTACCCGTGGCCCCCGTACCCGTAGTGCGCCTGGCCCGCTCCCCCGACCCACACCGCCGCCGCCTCCTCCGGGAACACCGGCATCCGCAGCTCCCCCGTGTCCATCACGGCGTTGTTCTGCGAGCGGTGCAGCCGGGAGTACGCCCCGCCGCGCGCGAGCAGTTCCTCGTGCCGTCCGGTCTCGACGACCCGCCCCCGGTCGACGACGAGGATGCGGTCGGCGTCGGGCGCGAGGTTGAGGTCGTGGGTGATCATCAGGGTCGTCCGCCCGGCCATCAGCCGCCGCAGCGGTTTGACCACCCGGCGTGCGGACATCGCGTCGAGCCCGGTCGTCGGCTCGTCCAGGACCAGCACCGGGGAGTCGCGCAGGATCGCGCGGGCGATGGCGAGCCGCTGGAGCTGCCCGCCGGACAGCCGCGCGGTGCCGGGTTCGATACGGGTGTCGTACCCGTCGGGGAGGCGTACGACGAAGTCGTGGGCGTCGGCCGCGCGCGCCGCCGCCTCGATCGCCTCGTCGCTGGCGCCGGGCCGGCCGCAGGCGATGTTGGCGCGGACGGTGTCGTGCAGGACCAGCGTCTCCTGGGGGAGGAGGGTGACGTACTCCCGCAGCCGGCCTAGGGGGAAGTCCCTCAGAGGTATGCCGTCGAGGCGTACGTCTCCGGTATCGGGGTCGTAGAACCTGAGGAGGAGTTTCGAGACCGTGGACTTCCCGGCGCCGCTCGGCCCGGTGACGATCACCAGCTCGCCGGGGCTGACGTCGAAGGAGAGCCCCCGGAGGGCGTCGCGGTCCGCGCCGGGGTAGCGGAAGGCGACGTCGCGGACCGCGATCGCACCGTCCGGGCGGCCGGTGTCGGCGGCGTGCCGGGGGTCGGTGACCGACGGCCGGACGTCGAGGATCTCGATCAGCCGCTCGGCGCCGGCCGTGGCCGCCGTGATCGTGAGCCCGAGCTGCGCGAGGCCGCGCACGGGCGGATAGAGGTAGCCCAAGAAGGCGGCGAACGCGAGGAGTTGGCCGAGCGTCATCCGTCCGGTGGAGATCTCCCAGGCGCCGATGCCGATCACCGCGAGCACGCACACGGTCTCGATGACCTGGACGAGCTGCTCGTACGCCTCGTTCAGCCGGGTCGCCCGGACGGAGGCACGGAACCACGCGGTCGCCTCCTCGCGCAGCCGGCGCCGTTCGGCGTCGCGGCGGCCGTACGCCTGGGTGAGGACGATGTTGCCGAGGGACTCCTCGACTACGGAGGTGATCGCGCCGTCCGCGACCCGGCCCGCGCGGGAGACGTCCTTGATGGAGCCGGAGAAGCGGCGGGCGGCGAGCCAGAACAGGGGGGCCAGGACGAAGGTCGCGGTGGCGAGGTCCCAGCGCAGCCAGAACGCGGCGGCGGCGTAGAAAAGAGCACTGAACCCGGCCGAGGCGGCGCCCACGAGGCCGGAGACGACCATCGTCTCGATCGCCTCGACATCACTGGTCAGCCGGGACAACAGGTCGCCCTGGCGGTGGACTTGGAAGAAGTGCGGGGGCAACTGCTGTACGTGGTCGAAGACATGCTCGCGCAGTCTCATCACGAAGCGTTCGGTGGCCCAGGCGGCGAGGGAGTTGCCCGCGTACGCGACGACCGCGCCGACGACGGCGACCCCGAGCCACTGCGCGGCCGGGACCCAGAAGGCGTTCAGGGAGCCCTGGTTGAGGGCGTGGTCGGTCAACTCGCCGAACAGCAGGATGGCTTCGGTCTCGGCGAGCGCGGCGAGGATCGTGCAGACCCAGACGACCAGCAGCCACTTCCGCAGGCCCTCGGTCAGCGGCCAGAAGCGGCGGAACGCGACGCGGGACGGAATGGTGGGGGTGTCGTATTCATCTGCGTCGGCATCTTCATCGGTGTCGAATTCACCGGCCTCCGCATTTCTGTCGGCCATGTGAAACACCCTTTCCCAGCCGCCGAATCATCATGGACGAACGAACCGGAAAAGGGCCGGCAGTGCACCACCGGCCCTTTTCTGCTCACCGCTGGATCAGTGGCCCTGACCGGGGATCGGCTTGGGCGCCGGCGGAACCGGGCGCTTGGCCTTGGGCTTCGGCTTCGGCGGGGGCGGGAGCTGCTTCGACTTCGGCTTCGGGGGCAGCGGGGCAAGCTTCTTGAAGCTCATTCCAACTCCTAGGGGGGGGATTGCGCTGTACCTTCGATTTCGTCGAATTCCGCGTCCGGAACCCGATACCGAAGAACCTACACGCCTCTCATGTTTACGGGCGGCAAAGTTGGCAAAGAGGCGCTGTGAATACCTTTGAAAAAGCTGGGCGTTCCGTCAGAGGGGTCAGCCGCGTCCGTCACGCGGCCCGAACGTCTCCAGCGCCAGCGTGTCCGTCACCCGGGCGTGCAGATAGGTGTCCGCCCACTCGGCGATCCCCGGGTACCCGCACTCCTCGACCAGCCGCGCGACGGCTCCCGGCACGTCGTACGGCGTGACCCGCAGGTCCACCCCCGGCCCGAGCAGGCACCAGTGCGCACCGGGACGGCCGTAGGGCATGCCGACGCTGCCCGGGTTGACGACCAACTTCCCTTCGGCGAGGCGGAGATAGGGCATGTGGGTGTGGCCGCAGACGACAGTGCGTACGGCGGGATCGAGGCCGGCGAGGACCTCGCGCCAGCGGGCCGGGCGGGAGTCGACGAGGACGACCTCCTCGTCGTCGCGGGGAGTCGCGTGGCAGAACAGGGTCGCGCCCAGCCCGGCGACGGTGAGCGTCAGGGTCGCCGGCAGGGCGGCGAGGAAGCCGACGTGCTCCTCGGTGAGCGCCCGCGCGGCGAACGGGCCTATGGGGTCCGGGTTTTCGTCGCGCAGGCCGCGCCGGTACTCGACCAGTTCCCGGTCGGCGTTGCCGGAGACCCACCGCACGCGGTCGCCCTGCTCCCTCAACAGGTCGATGACTTCGGCGGGTTGGGGTCCGGCCGCGATGTCCCCGGTGAGGACGACCACGTCGGCGGCGGCGACGTCCGGCTCGGCCAGCACCGCTTCCAGGGCGGGCAGAACGCCGTGGATGTCGGACAGGACGGCGACCGACTGGGCTTCCTCGTACGTCACTTGGTGTCCCTCTCTTCGTCCAGCGCCTCGGCGAGGACCTCCGCGAGGTGCCGGCCGCGCACCCCGGCCAGCTGTTCCAGCTGGGTCCGGCAGGAGAAGCCGTCGGCGAGGACGACCGCGTCCTCGGGCGCCTGCCGTACGGACGGCAGGAGTTGTTCCTCGGCGCAGGCGGACGACACCTCGAAGTGCCCTTGTTCGAAGCCGAAGTTACCTGCGAGCCCGCAGCATCCGCCGCTCAGCTCCCCGCTGAGACCGGCGGCGTCCCGCAGACGCCGGTCGGCCGTGTCGCCGAGTACCGCGTGCTGGTGGCAGTGCGTCTGCCCGACCACCGGCCGGTCCAGCCGGGGCGGCGTCCAGTCGGGGGCGTACCTCTCCAGCGCCTCGGCGAAGGTGAGGACCCGGGCGGCGAGACGCGCGGCTCGCGGGTCGTCGGGGAGGAGTTCGGGGAGGTCGGTGCGGAGGGCCGCGGCACAGCTGGGTTCGAGGACGACGAAGGGAAGGAGGGGCAAGTCGCCTTCCTCGCCGGGGAGTTCCTCCACCGGGTACGGATCGAGCAGGTACGGATCGAGCAGGTCCAGCGTCTCCCGCAACACCTGCCGGGCCCGCTCCAGCTGGCCGGTGGACACGTAGGTGAGCCCGCAGCACACCTTCCGCCTACGTGCCGGCCACGGCGCCGCCCCGCCCTTCCAGCGCACGGCCGGCGGCAGCAGGACCGTCATCCCGGCCGCCTCCAGCACCCGAACTGCCGCCTTTCCCACGTCCGGTGACAGGTGTTCAGTAAAAGTGTCCGGCCACAGCACGACCAGGTGTCCGTCCCGCAGCCACGCGGAGCGGGCCCGCTTCAGTTCGGTCCTGAACCGGCGTTTCCACCACCGGCTGAACGTCTCCGCCGCCACCCGGGGAATCCCCCGCTCGGGAGCGACACCCCCGATCCGCTTCCCCAGCGCGGCCAACGGCCGTACGGAGGCGAGGGAGTTGACGAGCGGCGCGGTCCGTGTCCGGGCGATCCACCGCAGCCACTGCGGCAGCCGGCCCATGCTGTAGTGCGCGGCGGGCCGGCGCCGCCCCTCGTAGTGGTGGTGGAGGAACTCGGCTTTGTAGGTGGCCATGTCGACGCCGACAGGGCAGTCCGAGCGGCACCCTTTGCAGGACAGGCAGAGGTCGAGGGCGTCCCTGACCTCCGTGGACCGCCAGCCGTCGGTGACGAGTTCACCGGCGAGCATCTCGTGCAGGAGCCTCGCGCGCCCCCGGGTGGAGTGGGCCTCCTCGCCGGTCGCGCGGAACGACGGGCACATGACGGCGGGCCCGGACGCCGTCGTCGTACGGCACTTGGCGACGCCGACGCAGCGGCGTACGGCGGCGGAGAAGTCGCCGCCGTCGGCCGGGTAGCCAAAGACGACCGGGACGGGCTCGCGGGGCAGCGGGGCGAAGCGGAGGTTGGCATCGAGGGGTGCGGGCCGGACGAGCATGCCGGGGTTGAGGAGGTCGTCGGGGTCCCAGAGCGCCTTGACGCGTTCGAAGAGGGCGACCATCTCCTCCCCGTACATCCTGGGTAGTAGCTCCGCGCGCGCCTGGCCGTCGCCGTGCTCCCCGGAGAGGGACCCGCCGTGGGCCGTGACGAGGTCGGCGAGTTCCTCCGAGAAGCGGCGGAAGCGGGCGATGCCGGGGCCGGTGAGGAGGTCGAAGTCGATGCGGACGTGGATGCAGCCGTCGCCGAAGTGCCCGTAGGGGGTGCCGTGCAGGCCGTGCGCGGCGAGGAGGGCGCGGAAGTCGCGCAGGTAGGCGCCGAGGCGGGCCGGCGGTACGGCGCAGTCCTCCCAGCCGGGCCACGCCTCGCGGCCGTCCGGGGTCCGGGTCGCCGTACCGCTCGCGTCCTCCCGGATCCGCCACAGGGCGCGCTGCTCGGCGGGGTCGGTGACGACGACCGCGTCGACGGCGTCGGCCGCGCGGACGATCGCCTCACCCCGTACCCGTGCCTCCTCCGGTGTCTCGCCGCCGGTCTCGACGAACAGCCAGGCACCCCCTCGGGGCAGCGCGTGGCTCTCAGGTACGAGATCGGCTGCCATACCTTCGACCGTCAACGGCCCGTACGGCAGCAGCCCGGCCGCCGCCTCCGCCGCGCCGCCCTCGTCGCCGTACCCCAGGACCGCGAGGGCCCGCGCGCGGGGCGCCTCGACGAGGCGGACGGTGGCCCGCGTGAGGATCGCGAGGGTGCCCTCGGAGCCGCAGTACGCGCGGGCCGTGTCGGCGCCCTTCTCGGGCAGCAGGGAGTCCAGGGCGTACCCGGAGATGCGGCGGGGCAGTTCGGGGAAGCCGGTGCGCAGGCGGGCCAGCTCGGTGTCGACCAGTCGGCGTAGTCCTTCGGGACTACCCGCCCAGTCCGGGCCCAGGGTGAGGCGGGCGCCGCGCGCGGTGACGACGTCGAGGGTGCGGACGTTGTCGGCGGTCGTCCCCCACGCGACGGAGTGGGAGCCGCAGGAGTTGTTGCCGATCATGCCGCCGAGGGTGCAGCGGCTGTGGGTGGAGGGGTCGGGGCCGAAGCGCAGGCCGTGCGGGGCGGCGGCGTCCTGGAGGCGGTCGAGGACCAGGCCGGGCTGGACCACGGCGGTACGGGTGGCGGGGTCCAGGTCGAGGACGCGGTTCATGTGCCGGGTGAAGTCGAGGACGACGCCGGTGCCGGTCGCCTGACCCGCGATGGAGGTACCCCCACCTCTGGGTACTACGGGTACCCCGTACTCCCGGCAGATCTCCAGGGCGGCGGCCACATCGGCGTCATCCCTGGGAGCTACGACTCCGAGGGGGATCCGCCGGTAGTTCGAGGCGTCCATGGTCACGACGGCACGGGAGGCGGTGTCGAAGCCGACGTCGCCCCGCAGGGCCGTGCGCAGTTCCGCTTCCAGGTTCGGCATGGGTACAGGAAATCAGGCGGGGCGGCCGGGGGCAGGGGGCCGGACGTTCAAGATCCTTCAAGGAGTACGCGATCACGGTGTCCGAATGGTGTCTCATCCGACGGACCTCGTTTCGCTCGCGTTTCTCCCAACGGCTACCCTCCCCCCGTGGCTGAGATCCGGATTCCCTCTGACATCAAACCCGCGGACGGACGTTTCGGCGCGGGTCCCTCCAAGGTGCGGATCGAGGCGCTGGACGCCCTCGCCGCCACCGGTACGTCCCTCCTGGGTACGTCACACCGGCAGGCCCCGGTGAAGAACCTGGTCGGCGAGGTCCGCGAGGGCATCTCCGCGCTGTTCGCCCTACCTGAGGGCTACGAGGTCGTCCTCGGCAACGGCGGCTCGACCGCGTTCTGGGACGTCGCGACCCACGGGCTGATCGAGAACAAGTCGCAGCACCTCACCTTCGGCGAGTTCAGCTCGAAGTTCGCCAAGGCGGCCAAGCTCGCCCCTTGGCTGGCCGAGCCCACCGTGATCTCCTCCGACCCGGGCACCCACCCCGAGGCGCAGGCCGAGGCGGGCGTGGACGTGTACGCGTTCACCCACAACGAGACGTCCACGGGTGTCGCGGCGCCGGTCAAGCGCGTCGCGGGCGCCGACGAGGGCGCGCTGGTCCTGGTCGACGCCACCTCCGGCGCGGGCGGCCTGCCGGTCGACATCGCCGAGACGGACGTCTACTACTTCGCCCCGCAGAAGTCCTTCGCCTCCGAGGGCGGCCTGTGGATCGGCGTCTTCTCCCCGGCCGCGATCGAGCGCGCCGAGCGCGTCCACGCCTCCGGCCGGCACGTCCCGGAGTTCTTCAGCCTCCCCACGGCGATCGACAACTCCCGCAAGAACCAGACGTACAACACCCCGGCGCTCTCCACCCTGTTCCTGCTGAACGAGCAGCTCAAGTGGATCAACGGCCAGGGCGGCCTGTCCTTCTCCACCGCCAGGACGAAGGACTCCTCCACCCGCCTCTACACCTGGGCCGAGGAGTCGAAGCACGCGGCGCCGTTCGTCACCGACCCGGCGAAGCGCTCGCAGGTCATCGGCACGATCGACTTCGCGGACGACATCGACGCCGCCGTGATCGCCAAGGTCCTGCGCGCCAACGGCATCGTCGACACCGAGCCCTACCGCAAGCTCGGCCGCAACCAGTTGCGCGTCGCCATGTTCCCGGCGATCGACCCGGCGGACGTCGAGGCCCTCACGAAGTGCGTCGACTACGTGATCGAGAACCTCTGACTCCCTTGCCGCCCGGCGTAGTTGTCCGCCGCGCACAGGTACGACGCTGAAGGGCGCCCGGTGAACTCCGGGCGCCCTTCGCTCCGTTCAGGTGGCCGTGCAGCTGAGGCTGGGCGCGCTGCCCCCGCCGGGCGCGGCCCCGAACCCGAAGGTGGCCGAACTCCCCGCGGACAACGCCCCGTTGTGGGCGGCGTTGGCGGCGGTGACCGAGGCCCCGCTCTGGGTGTACGAGGCGTTCCACATGCTGGAGATCTGCTGGGCGCCGGGGAAGCTCCAGGCGACCTTCCACGAGGAGATGGCCGTGGTCCCCGAATTCACCACTTTCACCTCGGCGTTGAAGCCGCCGCCCCAGTCGCTGGTGACGGCGTAGGTCGCGGTGCAGGCGGCACTCCCGCCACCGCCTCCGCCGCCCCCGCCCCCTCCGCCGCCGACCGGCGGGAAGGCGGGCGCCTTGACGCTCGCGAGGTAGCCGTCCTTCACGGTGTCGACGGTCTGCCAGTCGTCCTTCAGGATCCCGCCGGTATCACCGGAGTTGGGGTTCCACGACCAGAAGGTCCAGTGGAAGGAGTCGGCCCCGTTCGCGGCGGTCGGGCGCAGGTAACTCACCAGCGCCGCCAGCCACTTCTGGTCCACGGTCGCCTGGAGCGTCGTACCGAACTCGCCCACCCACACAGGGGCGATGTTCTGTTTGAAGATGTAGCCCCAGTACTTGTCCCAGATGCCCGGCATGTTGTTCGGGAACGTGGGGTCGTTGAACCAGCTCTGCTGGGCGACGCTCGTGGCGTAGTCGTGCGCGGAGTACACCACCCGGTTGGGGACGGAGAGTTGGACGGGGTACTGGGCGACGCCCATCAGGTTGCCGCCCCACCAGCCGGAGACTCCGTTGAAGGTCTGGACGCCCTCGACGAAGATCAGCAGGTCGGGGTTGACCGAGAGGATCGCGTTGCCCGCGCGCTGGGCGGCCAGCCGCCAGTCCTTCGTCGTGTCCCCGCAGCCCCAACAGGCGGGATCGTGCGGCTCGTTGTGGAGGTCGATGCCGACGACGGCCGGGTTCCCGGCGTAACGGGACGCCAGGGACTTCAGGTTGGCGATCCAGGTCGACTCCGGGACGGCGGCGGTGTACCAGAGCGCGGACTGTCCGCCGCCGTCCGGGCGGTGCCGGTCGAGGATGACCCGCAGGCCGTCCTGACCGGCGTACGACACGATCTTGTCCAGTATCCCCAGGGAGTTGAGGCCCTGGAGGTCGGCGTTCTTGCCGCTGGAGAAGTCGATGCTGTTGGGGACGGTCGAGGGTTTGAAGATGTCGTCGCTGTACGGAATGCGGATGGTGTTGTAGCCCAGCGACTTCATCTGGTCGATCATGCTCTTGTAGTCGCGCGACCACAGGCCATGGACCACGTAGTTGCCGGTCTCGAAGCCGAACCAGTTGATGCCGGCGACCCGGACGGGCTGTCCGGCCGCGTCGAGGATCTGACGGCCGCTGGTGTGCCAGTACCCGGCCCCCGGCGCCTCTGCGGCCCGCGCCGGCTGCGCGGCCGCGAGCCCCAGGGGCAGCAGCAGTGCGGCGGCAACCGCGCACAGCGCTCTTCGCACGTTGCGGAACATGTCCCTTGTTCCTCTCGGAGGTGCGGATCCGGAAATGTGGGAGCGCTCCCACATCCGCACCTCCCAGAGAAGACCGGTCCCAACACCCCGTCAAGGACTACGACATCACTTCCCGAGCTTCCTGAACCGCCCGACCGCCAGCGGCAGGAAGAGCGCGCCCAGGAGCAACGGCCAGACGAACGCCATCAGTTGGGCGTTCTGCTCGATCCAGGTGTCCCCCGCCCCGGCCGGTGACCCGAACAGTTCCCGGGTGGCCCCGGCCGTCGCCGAGACGGGGTTCCACGCGGCCACGAACCCCAGCCAGTCCGGCATGAGCTGGGGCGCGACGAAGATGCTGGAGATCATCGTCAGCGGGAAGGCGACCGCGAACAGCCCGCCCGCCGCCTCGGGGTTGGGGACGACGAAGCCGAGCCACACCCCGAGCCAGATCAGCGCGAGGCGCAGCCACAGCAGCAGCCCGAAAGCGCCGACGAATCCCCAACTCCCTTCCGGACGCCACCCGATAGCCAGTGCGGTGAGCATCATGATGGCCAACTCGGCGCAGGCGACGAGGAGATCGGTGACCCCGCGTCCGGCGACGACCGCCGAGGACGCCATCGGCATCGAACGGAACCGGTCGACGACCCCCTTCTGCGCGTCGTACACGACGACCGTGGCGGTGTTGATGAACCCGAACGCCATCGTCATGACGAACATGCCCGGCATCAGGAAGTCCTTGTAGTCCCCGCCTCCCGGCACGTGCATCGCGCTGCCGAAGACGTAGCCGTAGAGCAGGACGGAGAGGATCGGGAAGCCCAACTGCCAGAGGATGTTGACGGGTTGGCGCCGGTAGTGGGTTAGGCCCCGGCGGACGATGTTCCAGCAGTCGGCCAACGCCCAGTAGGCGCGGCCGTGTTCGCGGGCCGGGGTGAGGTCGAGGGTGCTCACGCGGCGGGCTCCTTCGTGGTCGCGGCCGTGGCCTGGGCCGGGGTCGGCTCGGCGCGGTGGCCGGTCAGACGCAGGAACACGTCGTCGAGGCTCGGCCGGCGCAGGCCGATGTCCTCGACCCGCACGCCCTCGTCCTGGAGGGTGCGGGCCACCGCGGTGAGCGCGGCGACCCGGTCGGTGACGGTGGCGTGCACCCTCAACTCGCCCTCGTCCGCCTCGGGTTCGCCGTCCGCCACCCGGGCCATCACCTTCACCGTCCGCTGGATGTCGGCGCGTTCGGCGAGGACGACCTCGATCCGGTCGCCGCCGATCATGTCCTTGAGGCCGTCGGGGGTGTCGTCGGCGATGGACCGGCCCCGGTCGAGCACGGTCACCCGGGAGGCCAGCCGGTCCGCCTCCTCCAGGTACTGGGTGGTGAGCAGGACCGTGGTGCCGTCCGCCACCAACGCCCGTACGGCGTCCCAGACTTCGCCCCTGCCCCGGGGGTCGAGGCCGGTCGTCGGCTCGTCGAGGAAGAGCACCGCGGGGGCCAAGATCATCGACGCGGCGAGGTCGAGGCGGCGCCGCATGCCGCCGCTGTAGCCGTCCACGCCCCGGTCGGCGGCATCGCGCAGGCCGAAGCGGTCCAGGAGTTCGGCGGCGCGCTGCCGGGCCCGCCTGCCGCCGAGGTGGAAGAGGCGGCCGAACATCTCCAGGTTCTGCCTGCCGGTGAGGACCTCGTCGACCGCCGCGTACTGCCCCGTGAGCCCGATCCGCGCCCGCACCTCGCGCGCCCTGCGGACCACGTCGAGTCCGGCGACCTCCGCGTGGCCGCCGTCGGGGCGCCGCAGGGTGGCCAGGATACGGACGGCGGTGGTCTTGCCGGCCCCGTTGGGCCCGAGCAGCCCGTGCACCGTGCCCTCGCGGACGGCCAGGTCGAAGC
The DNA here is from genome assembly GCF_048159485.1 of Streptomyces sp. 4F14. Lineage (NCBI taxonomy): Bacteria > Bacillati > Actinomycetota > Actinomycetes > Kitasatosporales > Streptomycetaceae > Streptomyces > Streptomyces sp. 4F14. Next base: position 83,344 of record NZ_JBLRVY010000015.1, on the reverse strand, counting down.
CGTCGAGGGCGGGTTTTCCGGCGTAGCTCTTGCGTAAGGCTTCGGCGCGGACGGCGTACGCGGTGGTCATGGGGTTCCCCTCACTCCGTGGTGGTAGCTCTGCGGCGGTAGCTCTCTGGTCCTGGCCGCACGAACAGCTCTCGGGGCCCAGCCGCACCCGATAACCGAGTACACCGTACCCGATAACGCGTACGCCGTACCCGGTTTTTCCGTCCGGAACTACACTGCCCCCATGACGAGCAGCGCGGACACCGGCGGCACCGGCGACGACACCCACCGCCGGGACCAGCACTGCCGGGACCAGATCACGCGCACCCTCGAACTCCTCTGGGAGGGCGCCCGCCGCCCCGCGCGCGGCCCGCGGCCGACGCTCACCCTGGACCGGATCGTCGAGGCCGCCGTCGAGATCGCCGACCGGGAGGGCCTGGACGCGGTGTCGATGCGCCGGGTCGCGGCCGAACTCGGTACGGGAGCGATGTCGCTCTACCGCTACGTCCCCGGCAAGTCGGAGCTGGTCGAACTGATGCTGGACCGGGTGAACCGCGTCTCGCAGGACCCCGGCGACTTCGGCGACGGCACCTGGCGGGAGGCCCTGGAGGCCATGGCCCACGCCATGCTCGCCCTCTACCACCGTCACCCCTGGGTACTACCCGCCAGCCGCTCCCGCCCGCTGCTCGGCCCGAGCGCGCTGGACGGCATGGAGAAGGTGCTCACGCGGATCCGGCCGATGGGCCTGAGCGACACCGAGCTGGTGTCGGCGATCATGACGGTCGAGGGGTACGTCGTCGGCGCCGCGCGCACCCAGGTCTACTACCAGGAGGCCGAGCGCGTCTCGGGCCTGACGACCTCCGACTTCTACGAGGCGCAGTCCCCCTACATCTCCAAGGTGATGGAGTCGGGCCGCTACCCGGTCCTCGCCTCCCTCGACCCCGACACCTGGACGCCCTCCTTCGACCACTTCGGCTTCGGGCTCCAGCGCATCCTGGACGGCCTCGACGCGCTCGTCGCCCAGCGCGCGGAGGGACAGCCCAGTACCGAGAAGCGACCCGGTACCGGGGAGTGACCTGATACCCGGGAGTGACCCCCTACCGGGGAGTGACTCAGCTGCGGCGCAGCAGTCGCCGTAGCCCGAACACCGCCGCGCAGACGACTGCGACGGCGATCGCGCCCTTGGTCACCCCGCCGCCGGAGTCGCCGCCGCTCGCGGAAGCGGAGTCGGAGGTCGACGAACTCCCCTTCGGGGACGAGGACTTGCCGGCGTCGGGGGCGTCGCGGGCGACCACGCCGCTCTGCTCGCCCTCGCTGCCGTACAGCAGCTTCTTGCCGTCGGCGGAGTAGGTGACGGACTCGCCCTGGCGCTGGAGGGGTACGTCGAGGCGGCCGGTCTTCTTGATCCTGCCGCCGTTCCAGTCGTAGGCGATACCTCCGAAGTACCCGCGTACCGCCAGGTGTTGACCGTCCGGGGAGAAGGCGGCGTCCGTGGCCCAGAGGTCCACCGGGGCTATGGGCCTGAAGATGTTGTCGCCGGACGCGGTGAGCTTGGCGGGGCCCTCGTACAGGTGGCCGCCGTCCTCCTTCTTGTCGATGATGTACACCCGGCCGGTCTTGGGGTGGACCATCATCGACTCGGCGTCGCGGCCGCCGTCGGAGTACTTGACGATGTACTGGGTCGCCCTGACCGTCTGGTCCTTGAGTACGGTCGGCTCGGGCAGCCGGTAGATCCACAGGTAGGGCCAGCGGCCGTCGAAGTTGTCGCCGATGTCACCCACGTAGATCTGGTTGTCGGGGCCGATGGAGATCGCCTCGACGTCGCGCGGGGTGCCGATGCCGCGCAGGGTGAGCGTGGCGACCGTCTCGCCGGTGGCGCTGTCGACGGCGTAGATCTGCGGGCCGTACCCGCTGTCGTTGTGGGTCCAGTAGACGCCCGGGTGCTGGCGGGAGGCGGCGATGCCGCTGGACTCCTTGATCCGCGGGTCCTTGATGGTGAACCCGCCGTCGTCGTCGGCGAAGGCGGGCACGGCGAGGGCCCCCACGAGCAGGAACCCGGCGAGGACGGCGAACGGTCGGCGCATGCTCCCAGCCTGCCATCCCGGGCGGCGCAACACGCGAGGTGTCGGGACTCACACCCCGGCTCCGGCGGTGATCGTCCATCATGAGCGGATGCTCAGGTTCATGCCCGTCGGTGATTCCATGACGATCGGCAGCGCGGGGGACCACACGTGGCGGTACCGGCTCTGGCGGCATCTGTGTGCCACGTACGGCGGCCCCTTCACGCTGGTCGGGCCGCGCGAGACGTTGTACGACCAGGGAGTTAACTCTCCGGTCTCCTACGCGTACGCCGAACCCGACTTCCCGCGCGGGCACCTCGCCGGGTGGGGTGAGGGGTGGCAGCACATGGCTCCGCTGATCGGCGACGCGGTGCGGGCCGGACGGGCCGATGTGCTGCTCGTCTCCCTCGGCCTCATCGACCTGGGTTTCTACACGAACGCGGAGCAAACGGCCGAGAACGCACGGGAGTTCATCGCCGCGGCCCGCGCCGCGCGGCCCCGGGTCCGTGCCGTCCTCCTCCCCGTCATCCCCAACATCCGCGCCACCGCCGACCCCGCGTTCGCCGAACAGGTCGACCGCTTCAACGAACTCCTCGCGAAGACGGTCGCCGACCTCGACACACCGGGCTCTCCGCTGCTCCTCGCGTCCGTCCCTCCCCGGTACGACATCGATACCGATACGTACGACGGGACGCATCCCAACGCGAACGGCGAGCACAAGCTCGCGGAGGCGTTCGCGGAGGCGATGTACCAGGGGTGGGGGCTGGGCGGGCCCTACGAGGAGGGGTAACTCTGGGGAGGTAGACCCCGGACCCCGGGGGGGCTTCCGGGGATTCCCGTTGAGTTCCCGGCTAGCTCTCAGGTAGTCCCCGGGTAGTACCTCCAGCGCCTCCGGTGCCTACGACATCGGTGCCTACGACATCGGTGCCTACGACACCCACGGCGCCCCGAACCCCGCGATGATCTCGGCCATCGCCTCGGCGCACGCCCTCGCGCCGTCCCCCGGTTCCCGGTCCTCCCCCAGGTACGCCGCCCGAGCCCGCCCCAGCACCGCCCGCCGCTCCCTCGCCAACCGTGCCTCGGCCCACCTCGCCGCCTCGTCCTTGGCAGCTACGGTCCCCGTGTCGAGGGTCATCCAGACGCGGGCCAGGGTCAGCAGGACGTTGCGGGTGTCGTGCTCCAGGCCGGCCATCAGGTCCGGCACGCCCGCGGTGATCCCGCGCAGGAGGTCGGCGTGCGGGACGGGGTCGAGCAGGACACCGGGCGGCGGGCCGAGCAGCGGCGCGTCGCCCTGGAGGACCATGGTGAGCAGCGGCGCCAGATCGGCGCTGGCCTCCGGCTCGGGCAGCACCCCGCTCTCGAACTCCCCCCGCAGCCAGTCCCCGTAGAGAAAATCGCAGAGCGGCGGAAACCTCCAGGGCCGCACATCGCCCTGCACCACCACGGTCAACTCGACGTACCGATAACCACCTTGCCCCGACAACTCCAGCAACTCATCCACGATCACCCGCCTCTGACGCTCACTCAGTGACCTTCGCACCACCCCGAGCACATCGATGTCACTGTGCGGCCGAAGCCCGCCCAGCACGGCCGACCCATGCAGATAGACCCCGAGCAGATCCCCCTCCCCGACGACCCGCCGCAGCAACTCCGCTTCCCTGCTCCCCAGCACGGTCATAGGGGGCACGGTAAGCGGCGCCGGGGTGGTGGTCGCAAGCACATTTGTGTGGGTACCGCGCGATCGTGCGTGACCTTGTCACCGTACGTATCGTTGTACTGCGCGGCTGCGCCTGCACGAGGGCGGCCGGGGAGGAACGCCACGATGACCGTCCTTCACGACAGGATCGCCATGGCCGACGCCAATACCGACAGCTTGGACGAACTGTTCGAGCGGCTGGAGCGCATGCCCGTCCCCGAGGGATACAAGGCCGAGGTCATCGGGGGAAACATCTTCATGACGCCGCAGCGGACCACTCACTGGCGGATCATCGCCGGAATCTACGATCAGCTGCGGGTCAAGTTTCCCTTGGAACGCATCCTGTCCGACGTCCGCATCGACTACCCGGGGCATCTCAACGGGTTCGCGTCCGACCTGACCCTGCTGACCGAGGAGGCCGTCGAGTCCGAGGACGGCCGCTGGAGCCACAAGGACGTCGCATTCGTCGCCGAGGTCATCTCCCGCGGCACCGCCCCCAACGACTACGGCCCCAAACTCACCGCGTACGCGGTCGCCGAGATCCCCGTCTATCTCGTGGCCGACCCCTACCAGGGCCGCTGCAACGTCTACACCGACCCCACCGACGGCGACTACGCCAAGATGCTGAGGGTCGACTTCGGCAAGGACATCGACCTGACCGGCACGGTCATCGACCTGGTCCTCAAGACCGACGGGTTCCCCAGGGACTAGCTCTCAGGGACTCCGGTACTACCCCCGGAGTCCCCGGTCGCCGCTCTAGAACATCGTGTTGTCGTTCGCCGAAGTCTCCGGCACGTCCTGGATGACGTCCCAGTGCTCGACGATCTTCCCGCCCCGCACCCGGAACAGGTCGACGATCGCCTGCCCCCGCTGCCCCGGCGCCGGGATGTAGTGGCTGTGGACGGCGACGAGGTCGCCCTCGGCGACGACCCGCTTGGGTTCGACCTTCAGCTGGGGGAACTGGGCGAAGTACGCGCCGAGCCCGGCCTTGGCGCCGGCGGCGCCGTTCGGGATGTTCGGGTTGTGCTGCTGGTAGTCGGCGCCCCAGTACCGGTCGATCGCGTTGACGTCCTTGCGCACGATCAACTGGTCGAACGCCTTCACCACGAGCTTCTTGTTGTACGCCGTCAGCCAGGCGGGCCCGGGCTGCTGGGTACGCGGCCAACTCACCGTGGAGAACATGTCGTTGCCGTTGGCGGTGGTGTCGGGCACGTTCTGCCCGGTGTCCCAGTGCTCGGCGATCTTCCCGCCCTGGAACCGGAAGATGTCGAAGACGGCGCTCCCCCGACTCCCGGGCGTCATCACGACGTTGGAGTGGACGACGACCAAGTCCCCTTCGGAGATGACCCTCTTGACGTCGTACTTCGCGTCGGGGAACTGCTGGTGGACGGACGTGCCCAGGTTCTTCAGCGTGGCTGCGCCGTCGGGCGCGAACGGGTTGTGCTGGATGTAGTCGGCGCGGACGTAGCGGTCGACGACGGCCCCGTCGCCCCGCTCGAAGACCCCCTTGAGGACGCGCACGGCGACGTCCTTCTGGTGGGCGAGGCGCAGCGGCGAGTCGACGGACACGTGGCCGGTCCGGTCGTACGGCGCGGCGACGGCGGGGACTGCGGCGGCGGTGACGGTCAGCGCGCCGGCCGCGAGGACCGCGGCGAGCGCCCGTCGGGCGGACGTGGTGGGGGGCACGGCGTTTCCTTCCGGAGGCGTGGCTCTCAGGTAGGGGTCAGCTTGAACTTTCAAGCTGACCCTTCGACCCAGATCCTAACCACAGGGAAGCGCTAACTTCTAGATAGCACCCTCAGGTATGACCTTCCCCCTACCCTCAAGTCCCTTGCATCGAGTCCACTCCAAGCCGTTGGCTTGAGGACCATGAAGTACACGCAGCTCGGACGCACAGGACTCAAGGTCAGCCGACTGGTGCTCGGCACGATGAACTTCGGTCCACAGACAGACGAGGCCGACAGCCACGCGATCATGGACGCGGCGCTGGACGCGGGCATCAACTTCTTCGACACGGCGAACGTCTACGGCTGGGCCGAGAACAAGGGCCGCACCGAGGAGATCATCGGCAACTGGTTCACGGCCGGCGGCCCCGCCCGCCGCGACAAGGTCGTCCTCGCGACCAAGGTGTACGGCAACATGGCCGCCGACGGCGACGCCTGGCCCAACCACGACAAGCTCTCGGCGGTGAACATCCGGCGCGCGGTCGACGCGTCGCTCAAGCGCCTCCAGACCGACTACATCGACCTCTACCAGTTCCACCACATCGACCGCCTGACCCCCTTCGAGGAGATCTGGCAGGCCATCGACGTCCTGGTCCAGCAGGGCAAGATCCTGTACGCCGGTTCCTCCAACTTCCCCGGCTACAAGATCGCCCAGGCCAACGAGGCCGCCGCCCGGCGCGGTTCGTACGGGCTGGTCAGCGAGCAGTGCCTGTACAACCTCTACGAGCGACGCGCCGAGATGGAGGTCATACCCGCGGCGCAGGAGTACGGGGTCGGGGTCATCCCCTGGTCGCCGCTGCACGGCGGGCTCCTCGGCGGCATCCTCAAGAAGGAGGTCCAGGGCGGCCGCCGCGCCTCGGGCCGCGCGGCCGACTCGATCGCCGACGCGGGTGTCCGGGCGCGGATCCAGTCGTACGAGGATCTCCTCGACAAGCACGGCGTCGACCCCGGCGAGGCCGCTCTCGCCTGGCTCCTCACGCGCCCCGGCGTGACCGGGCCGATCGTCGGGCCGCGTACGGCAGGGCAGTTGGAGTCGGCGATCCGCGCGGTGGAGCTGGAGCTGAGCGAGGAGTTGCTGACGGGGCTGGACGAGGTGTTCCCGGGACCGGGCCCGTCGCCGGAGGCGTTCGCCTGGTAGGGGGCAGTACCTGAGAGCTACCCCTCGGGTACCCCGTACTTGAGAGGTACGTCTCCGGTATCCCGTACCTGAGAGCTACCCCCCCCCGGTACCCCCTCCCCACGAGCTACCCCTCGGGTACCCCATACCTGAGGGGTACGCCCCCGGCACCCCGTACCCCGTACCCCTCCCCCAGAGCTACCTCCCCACAGCCGCCGCCACCGCAACCACCGCGAACATCAACACAAGCGCACCGGCCATGATCCGGTTCCGGGTCTTAGGATCCACGCCACCGAGCCTAACCGCCCGCCCCGAGCCCCCACCGCCCGACCACCTCATAACGCGGCCTCTCCCCCGCGACCCCCGACCGCGGCAGCTCGCTGCACATCAGCACCACCTCCCCAACTCCCCACCCCTGCCCGGCGAACCGGTCCAGCACCGCGACGTACTCCCCCGCCACGCCCTCCCGCCCGCGCGCCAGCGTCAGATGCGGCTGGTACCGCCGGGGCTCCAGCTCCACCCCCGCCTCGCGCCCCGCGTCCTCCACCCGCCCCGCGAGCGAGCGCAGTGCGGCGACGTCCCCCGACACCCCGGCCCACACCACCCGCCCCTGCCCGAACTCCCCGCCCCCGCGCACGGCGAGTGCGAAGGGCTCGGTGCGGTGGGCGACGCGTGCCAGGCCGGCGGACAGTGCGGGTACGGCATCGTCCGCGACGTCCCCGTAGAACGCGAGGGTGATGTGCCACCCCTCCCGCCCGGTCCAGCGCAGCGACTCCGCGTCCGGGAGGGTGTTCAACTCGCCGACCACGGCGTCGAGTTCGGCGCAGACGTGGTCCGGTGGCAGGACGGCGGCGAAGAGTCTCATACCGGGGATTGTGCCGCCCGGCATGATGGTCGGCATGGAGATCGCGATCAGAGAAGGCACCCCGGACGACATACCCGTGATCCTCGGCATGCTCGACAGCTCCGTGGAGTGGCTGGCCGCGCAGGGGCGTACGGGTCAGTGGGGGTCGAAGCCGCTCTCGGAGAACCCGAAGACGGTGGAGTCGGTGACCCGGTACATGGAGGAGGGTGTGACGTACATCGCGGAGGCGGACGGTGTCCCGGCCGCGACCCTCACCCTCACCGACGCGCCCGGCGCCTACCTCGCCCACCTCCCCTCCCCCGGCGAGCCCGAGCGCTACATCCACTGGCTCGCCTCGGACCGCCGCTTCAAGGGCCGGGGCGTGGGAGGCGCGCTCCTCGCGCACGCCGCCGAGGAGACCCGCGCGGCCGGAGTCGCCCTCCTGCGCGTCGACTGTTACGCCGGGGACGACGGCGGACTCGTCGCCTACTACGAGGCCAACGGCTTCACCCCGACCCAGGCGTTCACCGTGAACGACACCTGGCCGGGTCGGCTCCTGGAACGCCGGGTCTGACCGGGGTACCCCTCCAGAGCCACGCCCGCGCGCCCCTCCACGGACGTACGGATACGGCGTGCCCCGGACCCACACGAGCCCGCGTCACGCCGTACCCCCTACTCCCGTACCCCCTACCTCCGTACCCCTCAGCCCCGTACCCCTCAGCCCCGTACCCCTCCAGAGCTACGCCGTCCGAGCCAGCCCCGCCCCGGCCTCAGCGCCCGCCTCAGCCCCCGCCCCCGCTTCACCCCGCGGCACGAACCGCACCCGCGGATGCCCCCGGTGCCAGCCGAACGACAACCGGAACCCGCCGACCCGGGTCAGCACCAGGCCGATCGCAAGCGCGGCCAGCAGGGAGATCGCGCCCCCGACGGCGAGCCCGGCACGGACCCCGTACGCGTCGGTGATCCACCCGGCGATCGGCGCCCCGACGGGGGAGCCGCCGAGGAAGACCATCATGTAGAGGGCCATGACGCGCCCACGCATGGCGGGGTCGGTGGACATCTGGATGCCGGTGTTGGCCGTGACGTTGACGGTCATGCCGAACATCCCGATCGGCACCATGAACAGCGCGAACAGCCACAGCGAGGGCGCGAACGCGGCGACCAGCTCGACCGCGCCGAAGGCGATCGCCGCCCCGATCAGCACCCGCATCCGCGAGGTCCCGCGCCGCGCGGCGAGCAGCGCGCCCGCGAGGGAGCCGACGGCCATCAGCGTGTTGAAGAGGCTGTAGGACCCGGCGCCCGCGTGGAAGACGTCGTCGGCGAAGGCCGAGAGGTAGACGGGGAAGTTGAACCCGAACGTGCCGATGAACCCGACGAGCGCGATGGTCCAGATCAGGTCGGGCCGCCCGGCGACGTAGTGCAGCCCTTCGCGCAACTGCCCCTTCCCGCGCGGCGCGCGCTCGACGGCGTGCAGCTCGCGCCCGCGCATGAGCAGGAGCCCGGCGATCGGGGCGACGAAGGACAGCCCGTTGAAGAGAAACGCCCAGCCGGTCCCCACTCCGGTGATCATCAGACCGGCGACGGCGGGCCCGACGAGCCGCGCGGACTGGAAGTTCGCGGAGTTCAGGCTGACGGCGTTCTGCAGCTGGTCCGGGCCGACCATCTCGGAGACGAAGGACTGCCGCGCCGGGTTGTCGACGACGGTCGCGAGTCCTACGGCGAAGGCGGCGACGTAGACATGCCAGACCTGGACGTACCCCGAGAGGGTGAGGGCGGCGAGTACGACCCCGGCGACGCCCATCGCCGTCTGCGTGATCAGCAGCGTCGGGCGCTTGGGGAACCGGTCGACGAGGACTCCGCCGTACAGCCCGAACAGGAGCATCGGCAGGAACTGGAGGGCGGTGGTGACACCTACGGCGGTCGCGGAGCCGGTGAGGCTGAGGACGAGCCAGTCCTGCGCGATGCGCTGCATCCAGGTGCCGATGTTGGAGACGACCTGGCCGAGGAAGAAGAGGCGGTAGTTGCGGACCTTGAGGGAGCTGAACATCGAGGACCTGCGGGCGGTGCGCTCGGGTTCCACGGGCTCCCCGGCCGACGCCGGTACCTCTGAAGTACTACGGGTACTACGGGTATCCCCCGGCGGTCCCTCCGGGGTCGTACGGATCGGTGCGGGTGCGGAGTCTGCTCCGGGTCCCGAACTCAAAAGGGTTCGCCTCCTTGTGTCTGCCTACAGATGCGCGAGCTTCTCCAGCACGGGGGCGGCCGCCTTGAGCTTCGCCCACTCGTCGTCGTCCAGCTCCTCCGCCAGGCCGGCCAGGAACGCGTTCCGCTTGCGGCGGCTCTGCTCCAGCATGGATTCGGCCTGCTCGGTCTGGGTGACGACCTTCTGGCGCCGGTCCTCGGGGTGCGGCTCCAGGCTGACCAGCCCCTTGGCCTCCAGGAGGGCCACGATGCGGGTCATGGACGGCGGCTGGACGTGCTCCTTGCGCGCCAGCTCGCCGGGGGTGGCGCTGCCGCAGCGCGACAGCGTCCCGAGCACCGACATCTCGGTCGGGCTGAGCGACTCGTCGACCCGCTGGTGCTTCAGCCTGCGGGAGAGCCGCATCACGGCTGATCTGAGGTCGTTCACGGCGGCAGCGTCGTCGTCGTGGGTGAGGTCCGGCATGTTTCTTAGCCTAACTCATTACTCTGGCTAAATACCAGCGGGACGCGCCGAACCGCCCGTGATACCCACCACTGGCGGCCCCCACGGCACTTTTTCACTCAAACGGGTGACAGTGGCCCAGAAGCCACCCCATCACCCCGAACCGTGCCGCGACCCTCGTACTCATGGGGACCACAGTGCTCAGCCTGCGAATAGACCACGAACTGCTCGAACGGCTCCGGCACCATGCCGCCAGAAGAGGAATGAGCGTCCAGGACTATGTCGTCCGGACGCTCGTTCGCGATGACTTCGACGAGCGGTTCCAGGCCGCCGTCGAGGAGACGGAGAAGTTCTACGGGCTCACCTGAGGGCTACCCGAGGGCCCCTGACGCCGTCTGGCTCTCAGGTAGTCCCCGGTTACCTCTCAGGTGGGACCCGCCGGATCAGGTGAGACCCAGCGCCGGCATCAGGTAGTAGAACGCGAAGACCGCCGACACCACGTACATGGCCACCGGTACCTCCCGCCCCCGGCCGGCGGCCAGGCGCAGGACGGCGAAGGCGATGAAGCCCATGCCGATGCCGTTGGTGATGGAGTACGTGAACGGCATCATCACCATCGTGATGAAGGCCGGGATCGCGATGGTGTGGTCGGCCCAGTCGATGTCCTTGACCGAGCCCGCCAGGATCAGGAACCCGACCGCGAGCAGCGCGGGGGTCGCGGCCTGCGACGGCACCATCGTCGCGACGGGCGTGAGGAACAGCGCGACGGCGAAGAGCGCGCCGGTGACGACGTTCGCGAAGCCGGTGCGCGCGCCCTCGCCGACCCCGGCGGTGGACTCGACGAAGCAGGTGGTGGCCGAGGAGGAGGTCGCGCCACCGGCGGCGACGGCGATGCCGTCCACGAACAGCACCTTGTTGATGCCCGGCATCTGCCCCGAGGCGTCGGTCAGCTTCGCCTCGTCGGAGACGCCCATGATCGTGCCCATGGCGTCGAAGAAGCAGGACAGCAGGACGGTGAAGACGAACAGGATCCCGGTCAGTACGCCGACCTCGCCGAACCCACCGAAAAGGCTGACCTTGCCGATCAGCCCGAAGTCGGGGGTGGCGACGGGGTTGCCGGGCCACTTCGGGGTCGTCAGACCCCAGGACTGCACGTGTACGACCGCCTCGATGATCATCGCGAGTACGGTCATGGCGACGATGGAGATGAGGATCGCGCCCGGCACCTTGCGGACGATGAGGGCGAGGGTGAGCAGCGCGCCGAGCACGAAGACCAGGACCGGCCACCCCAGGAGGTGACCGCCGGTACCGAGCTGGAGCGGCACGGTCGTGTGGGCGGCGTCGGGGATGCGGGTGACGAACCCGGAGTCGACGAGGCCGATCAGCATGATGAACAGGCCGATACCGATCGAGATCGCCTTGCGCAGCCCGAACGGCACCGCGTTCATGACGCGCTCGCGCAGACCGGTCGCGACCAGCAGCATGACGATCAGACCGGCGAGGACGACCATGCCCATCGCGTCCGGCCAGGACATCCGCGGCGCGAGCTGGAGGGCGACGACGGAGTTGACGCCGAGGCCGGCCGCGAGCGCGATCGGGACGTTGCCGATGACGCCCATCAGCAGTGTCGTGAAAGCGGCGGTGAGGCAGGTCGCGGTGACGAGCTGGCCGTTGTCCAGCTGATGTCCGTACATGTCCTTCGCGCTTCCGAGAATGATCGGATTGAGCACGATGATGTACGCCATCGCGAAGAAGGTGGCGAAACCACCCCGAACCTCCCGGGACAGCGAGCTGCCGCGTTCGGAGATCCGGAAGTAGCGGTCGAGGGCGCCGAGGGCCGGGGTAGGCATCTTTTGGTGGTTCCTACGAAGAGAAGCGGTCACGTGTAATCGGTTTCAGTATGAACATATGACGACGGAAACAACCATCTCCGCGCGTAGATGTCATCGACTCGTAAGCTAAGGCCATGGCGAAGTGGACCCCGAAGCACGAGGCGCCGGAGCCCCTGGAGGGGCCCGTGGTCGCGACCATCACCGGCGGCACGATCCTGTGGTCCGTCCTCTTCCTCGCGCAGCTCCCGTTCTACGGGTGGTACGACGACCACGGCCACCTCTGGTGGGTGTGGACCTGCCTCGCGGGCGCCGGTCTCGGCCTGTTCGGCATCTGGTTCGTCCGGCGCAGGGACGCGGCGATCAAGCGGGACGCGGCGCTGAAGGCGGCGAAGACCCCGTAGTACCCCCGTAGGTGAAGCCCCCTACAACCAGGGCACTACACGCCTCCTACCCGAGTCGGATCTTCGGTGCCTTCGGCGGGTGAACCGGGCGATCCGCACGTACCGTCGTTGGCATGGCCCACACCGATGCGGCTGACGCCGCGCCAGTCGCCCCGGCCCTGCCGGTGACCGGACTGACCACCGCCGAGGTCGCGGAGCGCGTCGCGCGCGGCGAGGTCAACGACGTACCGGTCCGCAGCAGTCGCACGTTCGGGGAGATCGTCCGGGCGAACGTCTTCACCCGGTTCAACGCGATCATCGGCGTGCTCTGGCTGATCACCCTGGTCGTGGCGCCCATCCAGGACGCCCTGTTCGGGTTCGTGATCCTCGCCAACACCGGGATCGGCATCGTCCAGGAGTGGCGGGCCAAGAAGACCCTGGACTCCCTCGCGGTGATCGGCGAGGCGCGGCCGACGGTGCGGCGGGACGGTACGGCCGTCGAGGTCGGCACCTCGGAGATCGTGCTCGACGACCTGATAGAGACCGGACCCGGCGACAAGATCGTCGTGGACGGCGTCTGCGTCGAGGCCGACGGCCTGGAGATCGACGAGTCGCTGCTGACCGGTGAGGCGGACCCGGTCGTCAAACGCCCCGGCGACCCGGTGATGTCGGGGAGTTTCGTGGTCGCGGGCGGCGGCGCGTTCCGGGCGACGAAGGTGGGCCGTGAGGCGTACGCCGCCCAACTCGCCGAGGAAGCCTCGCGGTTCACGCTCGTCCACTCCGAACTGCGCACCGGTATCTCGACGATCCTCAAGTACGTGACGTGGATGATGATTCCGGCCGCGATCGGCCTCGTCATCACCCAACTCGTCGTCAAGGAGAACGACTTCAAGGACTCCGTCGCCCGCACGATCGGCGGCATCGTGCCCATGGTCCCCGAGGGGCTGGTCCTGCTCACCTCGGTCGCCTTCGCGATCGGCGTCATCCGGCTGGGCCGACAGCAGTGCCTCGTCCAGGAGTTGCCGGCGATCGAGGGCCTGGCCCGCGTCGACACGGTCTGCCTCGACAAGACCGGCACCCTCACCGAGGGCGGCATGGACGTCACGGAACTGCGCGTCCTCGACGGCTACGACGAGTCGTACGTACGCCAAGTCCTCGGCGCCCTGGGCGAGTCGGACCCGCGTCCCAACGCCTCGCTGCAAGCCGTCATCGACGCCTACCCGGACGCGGAGGACTGGCGCTGCACCGAGTCGCTGCCCTTCTCCTCGGCCCGCAAGTACAGCGGCGCGAGCTTCAGCGAGGGCGACGGGGAGTCGAGTACCTGGCTGCTGGGGGCGCCGGACGTGCTGCTGACGGCGGGCGACCCGGCCCTCGGGGAGACCGAGCGGCTGAACGAACAGGGCCTGCGGGTCCTGCTGTTGGCGCGTACGGGCCGCGACCTGGACGACCCGGAGGTCTCCGTCGGGGTCGAACCGGCCGCGCTCGTCGTGCTGGAGCAGCGGCTGCGGCCCGACGCGGCGGACACCCTGCGGTACTTCGCCGAGCAGAACGTCCGGGCGAAGGTCATCTCCGGGGACAACGCGGTGTCCGTCGGGGCGGTCGCCGGGAAGCTCGGCCTGTCCGGCAAGGCGGTGGACGCACGCCAACTCCCCTCCGACACAGAGGAACTGGCGAAGGCCCTCGACGAGGGCACGGTGTTCGGGCGGGTTACTCCGCAGCAGAAGCGGGAGATGGTCGCGGCGCTCCAGTCCCGTGGGCACACCGTCGCGATGACCGGGGACGGGGTCAACGACGTCCTCGCGCTCAAGGACGCGGACATCGGCGTCTCGATGGGCTCCGGGTCCGAGGCGACGCGGGCCGTCGCGCAGATCGTGCTCCTCAACAACAGCTTCTCGACGCTTCCTTCGGTCGTCGCCGAGGGGCGCCGGGTCATCGGGAACATCACGCGCGTCGCGACGCTGTTCCTGGTCAAGACCGTCTACTCGGTGCTGCTCGCGCTGCTGGTGGTCTGCTGGCAGGTCGAATACCCGTTCCTGCCACGGCACTTGACCCTGCTGTCCACGCTCACGATCGGAACTCCCGCGTTCTTCCTGGCCCTTGCGCCGAACAAGGAGCGGGCGCGGCCCCATTTCGTGCGGCGCGTGATGCGGTACTCGATCCCCGGCGGGGTGATCGCGGCGGTGGCGACCTTCGTGTCGTATCTGATCGCCCGTCACCACTACACGGGGGCGGACGCGTTGGACGCCGAGACGAGTGCGGCGACGCTGACGCTGTTCCTGGTGTCGATGTGGGTGCTGGCGATCGTGGCGCGGCCGTACACGTGGTGGCGGGTGCTGCTGGTGGCGACGATGGGGCTGTCGTTCCTCGTCGTTCTCGCGGTGCCGTGGTTGCAGCACTTCTTCGCGCTGAAGCTGGTGGGGACGACGATGCCGTGGATCGCGGTGGGGATCGCCGTGGTGGCGTCGGCGCTGCTGGAGGTCGTGTGGCGGTGGGTGGACCGGCGGTACGCGGACTAGGGCGGGGCCGGCTGGGCCGGGACGAGGAGAGCGCGGCGCCCGTTGCCGGGTGCCGCGCTCTCGTGTGTCTCAGGAGGCGTACCTCTTGAGGGGTAGTACCTGAGGGGTAGTACCTGAGGTCAGCGCACGTCGACGTAGTCGGCCGCCGAGGCGACCGCGCCCGTCGTCGACGTGGCGACGAAGTTGTACCGGTAGTACCCGTCGGCCGTCGCCTTGACCGTGGTGCTCAGGGCGCCCTTGGCCGAGGTCTTGACGGACTTGACGGTCGTCCAGGTCTTGGCGCCGGCCTTCTTGTACTGGAGCTGGACCGTCTGCGCGCCGTAGCCGGCGTACTTGTTGGTCTCCCAGTTGGCGCGGGTCAGCGAGCCCTTGACCGTGATGGTCCTGCCCTTCTTCACCGGCTCCGGGGTGGCGTCGGTGGTGAGGCGGGCCTGGCGCAGGAGCTTGGTGGAGCCCAGGTCGCCCTGCCAGGTGTAGCCCTCCTTGTCCGTGGGGACGGCGACGGCGCCGACCTTCCAGGCACCGGACTCGGAGTTGATGAGTTCACCGTCGGAGACGTTGAAGACCATGGCGGCCGTGCAGTTCAGGACCGTCGCGGAGGCGGCCTTGCAGGTGCCGGGGTTCTCGCTGACGAACAGGTCCGAGGGCTTGGCGATCGTCCCCCGGTAGATCGCCGGGCCGCTCTGGAACGACTTCGCGTTCAGGCCCGCCGGCTTGGTCACGGTGTACGTGACCGGGAAGGAGGCCCGCCCGGTGGCGCCGGCCACGAGGGTCTTGGCGATCTTGACGTTCGAGAACGTCACCTTCGGGCCGGGGGCCGGGGCGGCCTGCGCGGCCGGAGCGGCGAGGGCGGAGAGAGCCACGGTGCCGAGGACTACGGCGGCGGTGGCGGTGGCGCGTATGCGCATGTGCGTTCCCCAGTGGGATGGATGTACGTGAATGTATGTGGAGTGGTGCAGTGGCGCCCAGGTACTACCGCCTGGGCGCCACCGGGGTACTACCGGGGTGCTACTTGACGTCGACGAAGTCGGCGCCGGAGGCTGCCGCGGCCGTCGTCGAGTTACCCGCGAAGGAGTAGCGGTAGGAGCCGTCGGCCGTGGCCTTGACGGTGGTCCTCAGGTTGCCCCTACTGTCCGCCTTGACCGTCTTGAGGGTGGTCCAGGTCTTGGCACCCTTCTTCTGGTACTGGAGCTGGGCGGACGCGCCGGCGTAGCCGCCGAACTTCAGGTTCTCCCAATTGGCGCGGGTCGCGTTGCTCGTGACGGTGAGGGTCCTGCCCTTCTTCACCGGCTCGGGCGTGGCGTTGGCGGTGGCGAGCTTGGCGGCGCGCTGGAACCAGAAGGAACCGGCCTTCTCCTTCCAGACGAAGTCCTCGTCCTTGGCGTCGAACCAGGCGTCGACGTACCAGATACCGGCGTTGCCGTTCAGGAACTCATCGGTCCTCGGGTCGATCTTCACCGAGGCGGTGCAGGTGGAGGTGGTCTTGCTGATCGCCTTGCAGACGGGCTTGCCGGTGGTGAGCAGGCCGTAGCCGGGGCCGAACAGGTCGAACGGGTCGGCGCCCAGGATGCCGGAGTTGTCCGACGCGGTCACGCTGACCGTGATCGTCTTGGCGCCGGAGGTCGAGACCTGCACCTTGTTGTCACCGTCGACGACCACCTTGGTGATCTTGGTGTCGCCGAGGCTGCCGTCCGCGTGGGCGGCGGGGACGGCGAGCCCGGTGAGGGCCAGAGCGCCGAGGGAGACGGCGACAGTGGCGCGAAAACGCATGAGATTCCCCCAGTTGTGGGTGCACCGGATCAGCGGTGATCGCCGATCCGGTACTTGAGACTCACAGGACCTGGGGATGGTTGCACGACTGGTAGATATATCTGCGAGATTGTGCGAGTTACGTGAATATCACTGAGCGTATGGTTTCGGTTCAGGTTTCGGCTTTTTTCGTTCTCGGCCTTCGACCTCCAGCCTTCAGTCGAACCAGCGGTCCCGCGCCAGCTCCCCCGTCCGGGACGGGTCCTCCAGCAGCGCCGCCACCTCGAACCGGCGCGGCCACTGCCCGGCCGCCCAGGCGAGCCCGGCGGCGACCCCTTCGAGGGTCGCCGCGTGGAGCACCCCGTCGTCGGTGAGCCGCCAGTCGATCTCGACGCCGTCGACGATCAACTCGTCATGTTCCACGTACGACTTGGGGGTACGGGGGCCGAGGAGCACGGCGACCGATTCGGGTACGTCGTGCTCGGCGCCCTCGGAGTCGACGCCGCCGGTGACGGACTCGCTGAGCCGGCGCACCTGGAAGAGTTCCGCCAACTCGGCGGCCCTGGTGGGGCGTACGGGCAGCAGGGGGGTGCCGTCGGTGAAGGGGAGGAGGTCCGGGGAGTCGACGACGACGGCGTCGGCCGCGTCCACGACGTCCACCGAGCCGTCGACGACGGCCCTCAAGTCGTCCGGGAGCGTGACCTGTTCGGGGTCGAGGTCGGCCAGGGCCCCGTAGAGGCCGTGGAGTTGGGACAGGGTGACCTCGCGGTCCGGGTCGGCGAGGCGTTCCAGGAGTTCGGCGGCGCCGCCGGGCTCTTCGAGGAGCGCGGCCACGGAGGTCCGGACTCCCAGGGCGCGCAGGACCTGTTCGTCGTCGAAGCCGGTCGCGTCGGCCTCGTCGTACAGCCCGCGCAGCAGCGGGTCGCCGCCCGCCGCGAGCAGGCCCGCCGGGCGGCGGCCGTCGAGGACGGGGTGACCCCTCAACCACCAGGCGGTGTACGGCCGGACGACCTCGTGGGTGCCGTCGGGCAGCAGGATCCGCAGCGGCTGGACCAGGGCGTCACGCAGCGGCGGCTGTGCCAACAGGGCCAGCGCCTGGGGCCACTTGTCGTCGTCCACGAGGTCCAGGTCGCGTACGGCGATCAGTTCCGTCGCGACCGGGGGGACCGGCGAGTCGGGGAAGCGGTCGAGGATGTCCTCGGCCCAGACGTCCACGGCGTCCAGCAGGCCGGCGTCGTCGGGTTCGGCGAAGTCGCCCTCGCGGGGCTCCAGTTCGTCGGGGTCGAGGACGACGTCGGTGGCGCGGACGAGGGCGAAGGTGGCGAGCACTCCGCAGGCGGTGAGGGGCTGTTCGCCCCACTTGTCCGCCAACTCGTGGTCGACTTCGGCGAGTTCGTCCTCGCGGATGACGGAGGCGAACGGGCTGCCGGGGAGGACGAGTTCACCGGCGGGGACGAGTTCGCCGTCCTCGTCGGGCAGGGCGAGGGCGCCGAGCCAGGGTTCGTCGCCGGGTTCGAGGGCCGCCTCGCGGACAAGGGCGAGGACGGTGTCCGCCAACTCCTCGGCGTCCGGGGCGTCTTCGTCCCACGCGCCGCCGTCGTCGTCCAGGGAGGCGGCGACGGCCGCGCGGACCTGGGGGGTCGTCAGGACGGCCCTGGGTGTCGCCGGGAGCGCGCCGAGCTTCTCCAGCAGGGGGTGCGCGGCGTCCTCGTGGGCGACCTTGAGGCCGAGGCGGGCGAGGACCTCCGGGTCGGTGCCGGTCGCCGTGTCGGGGAGGGGCAGGAGGATCTGCCGGGGGCCGATGGTGGTGCGGCCGTCCGCGAGGGGGACGGGCAGGCCCGAGAGGCGGTCGGGGTCGGTGCCCGCGAGGCTGTCGTACAGCCGGTACCACCAGCCGGGGTCCTTCTCCAGCCCGGCGAGGCGGTCGATGACGTCCGCGAGGGGGACCCGGGGGACGCCGAGGGTGCGCAGCTCGACGCGGCGCTCCAGACCGGCGGGGAGGAGGGTGGGGAGGACTTCGGCGAGGACCCGGACGGTGTCGGCACCGGCGCCCTCGACGAGTTCGGCGTCGCGGGGGCGGAGGGCTTCGGGGAGGAGTACTTCGGGGGTAGCTCCTGGGTCGTCCCCCGGCAGGGGTAGTACCTCGGAACCAGCGGCGTCGGTAGCACTTCCGGTGTACAGGTCCCCGGCGACTCCGAAGGCCGGTCCGGCCGTCTCGCCTCGTTGCTCTCCCTGTGCCGCAGCGGGCGGCAGGAACGCGGTGCGCGGCAGCCGCTCCAGCACGGCCTGGCGGAGCGCCCCGTCCAGTTCGCCCTTGCCGAGCGGGCCGGGGACGAGGTCGATGATGCCGGCGTCCACCGGGCGCCAGTCCGCGAGGAGTTGGGCGTAGGTGTCGGCCGCGCGCTGGACCAGGAAGTCGGTCAGGGGGCCGGGCGCGGCGTGGCGGCGGGTGGTGTCGAGGGGGAAGGAGGCGATGAGGAGGGCGGGGACGCCGAGGGGTTCGTCGCTGGGGGTGGGGGCGTGCAGGACGGGGGCGGTCCGGGGTCGTACCGGTAGTCCCTGGGTATCCACCGGCACGGCCCACGTCAGCGACCAGTGCGGGCGCAGGCGCTCCTCCACCGGGCGGTCGGTGAGGAGGTCCGGCTCGGTCTCGCCGTGCGCGGAGAGGGTGCGCCAGGTCGTCGTACCGTCGCGGGAGTCCTCTACGACCGTGAGGTGACCGTCGGTGCGGCGCCACAGGGTGCGGGCGTCGTCCCCGACCTCGACGACGACCTCCTCCAGCCCCACGAGGGTCAGCAGCAGGCTGTCGTCCACGGCGTCGAGCAGGCGCTCGGCGAGGTCGGC
Source organism: Streptomyces sp. 4F14 (assembly GCF_048159485.1). Classification (NCBI taxonomy): domain Bacteria; kingdom Bacillati; phylum Actinomycetota; class Actinomycetes; order Kitasatosporales; family Streptomycetaceae; genus Streptomyces; species Streptomyces sp. 4F14. The sequence goes on along the minus strand of NZ_JBLRVY010000015.1, from coordinate 63,950 downwards.
TGCCGCCGGGTCGCGCAGGGGGAGGATGACGGCCGTGTCGTAGCTCTCGGGGGCGGTGCCCTCGGCGGCGTACGGAAGGCGTAGTACCGGTACGTGGCCGTCTCGGCGCCGCACCTCGTCGCCCAGGCCGGGGCTGTGGCGAGCGGTCTCGGCGGCGAGTTCGCGGGCCTCCGCGAGGGACCAGCGGACGCCGCCGTGCCGCCCGACGACCGCCGGCTCGTCGGTGACGGACAGCACCGCCGCGAAGCCGACGCCGAAGCGGCCGACGGAGGGGGTGTCGCGTTTGGCGGACGCGCGGAGTGTCGAGAGCGACTCGACTCCGGCGGCGTCCAGGGGGGCGCCGGTGTTGGCGGCGACGAGTACGCCTTCGCGCAGGGTGAGCCGAAGCCGCCCCGGCACACCCGCGCGGGCGGCGGCGTCGGCGGCGTTCTGGGCGAGCTCGACGATCAGCCGATCGCGGTAACCCCCGAGTACGAGGTCCTCCTCGGCGTTCGCGTCCTCCCGGAACCTGGCGGGGCTGGTCGCCCAGGCATCCAGGACCCCGCGCCGCAGCCGGGCGGTGCCGAAGGGGTCGGCGCCCTCGGAAGCGGGCCGCACGAAGTTACTCACGTTGCACTCTCCTCATCGGCGTGAGGAGACCGTACCGCTCAGGTCTTACGCGGGCGTACAGCGCTCACTGGGAGGCGTAGGCGAGGAAGCCGGTCCAGGTGGCGGGGGTCACAGTGAGGCGGGGGCTGGAGTCGGAGTACTTGGAATCGCGGATGTGGATGGTGCCGGGGGTGTTGGCGACCTCGACGCAGGAGTCGCCCTCGCTGTCGCTGCTGTAACTGCTCTTGAACCACGCCGGGCGGGTAGCTTGGGCGGAGTTGTGGTTCATGTCTCTCCCAACAGTTGCTCGATGAACGCCCGGGATTCCTTCACCGAACAAGCCTCGCCGCGGATGGCGCCGTAGCTCATTTCGAGGACCATCAGGCTTTTCGGGTCGTCCACGGGGCGGCCGTCGCCATCTTCCCGACGGCCGACAGCCGAGCCGTCCGCGAACTTGAGGATCTGGATCCGCCCTCCGTTGCCGGGGTGGTTCCAACGGGCGGTGGGCAGTACCTGTATCTCTACGTTGCGCAACTGGCCTACGTCCAGGAAGCGTTCGAGTTGGCCGCGCCAGACCCGCACGCCCCCGATCGGGCGGCGCAGCGCCATCTCCTCCACGACGAAGCTGAGTTCAGGCGCCGGTGAGCGACTGAAGTTCCGCTGCCTGGCCATGCGTCCGGCCACCGCCTTCTCAAGCCTGTCATCCGAGAGCAGGGGACGCCCCGTCGCCATCAACGCCCTCGCGAATACTTGACCTTCTCCACGTCGTCCCACATCGCCGAGACGCGGCCCCCCGCCCCCAACACACTGTCGGCCTTGTCCAGATACGACCGCCGGGGGATCCGCATCCCGGACTCAACCTTGTAGACCATGTCCTCGCCGTACCCGATCGCCTTGGCGAAGTCGACGACCCTCATCCCCGCGGCCTCACGCCACAGCTTCAACTGTCCTCCCACACAGACGAGTACGGCGACACCCCACTCGTCCTCGGGATCTACCTCCCACCCCGGCCCGTCCCCCCCCCGGCTCGCCCAGCGTCCTGCATTCCGCACTCCCTCGTACGACTCTGTACGTGCCGCCCCTACCCCGCGCACCCTCTCGACCTCCTCGACACGATTGGACAGCCATTGGACAGTCGCTCTACGTAGCCGCGATATGCCTGAAAAGTGAACCGCACCCGGCCACGCTGCATCACATGGTTCAGAAAACTCCCCCGCCCCACCCCGCACCCCAACCCACCACCCCCACCCGCCACTTCAGCATCCAACTCTCCCCCACCCGACGCGGTGCCCGCCTCGCCCGCCTCCTCTCCACGGAACAACTCCGCGCCTGGGGAATCCCGTTGGACCCGGCGCGTCTCGTCATCGCCGAGCTCGCCAACAACGCCGTCCAGCACGGCCGCGTACCCGGCCGGGATTTTCTGCTGTTCGTCCAGGATCTCGGCGACACGCTCCGTATCGAGGTCTCCGACACCCGGACCGACCGGCTCCCCCAACCTCAACTCGCCCAGCCCGACGCCGAGTCGGGCCACGGGCTGACGCTCGTGCAGGCGCTGACCACCGCCTGGGGCGTCACCGAGGGGCCCACTCCGCGCAAAACCGTCTGGGCGGAGATCGCGTTGGGGGCGCCGGGACCCGGGTTTCCGTACTCCGGCGCTGCCAGCTCCTCCAAATAAAGAACTGTGAGCTAAAGGACCCCGACCAAACCCCACCCCTCCCGCCCGAGCCGGCGAGCGGGAGGCGGGAGGTTGGAGGGCGGTCACTCCGGTGGGTGACGTTCGCCAACCGGACTTGATCTGGGGGCGGTTGTATGCCTTACGCTCTGCCCAGCAACATCAGAAAATTCAACGGCCCCCGCCTGGGACTGGCATCCCACTGCGAGGGCCTCACCACCAAGGAAGAGAGACGCTTCCCGATGGATACCCTCGACATTAGCTCGTCCCCGCGTACCCAGTCCCGCCCCAGTGACGGGAAACACCCGAACCGGCGTCACCCGCACGCAGGTCTGGTTCACGACAACACCCGCCACACCGACCGCTTCACGGTCATCGGCAACCACCTCGCCCAGCACCCCGACCTCTCGCTGCTCGCGATCGGGCTCGGCACGCACATCCAGTCGTTGCCCGCAGGCTCCTGCATCTCCATCCGGCACCTCGCCGGACGCTTCCCCGAAGGCCCGGACCGAATCGCCGGTGGGCTACGGGAGTTGGAGCACCACGGCTACCTGCGGCGCAAACCGGAACAGGTCCAGGGCGGCCGCTTCATCACCCGGACCGTGTCCTGCAATCAGCCGGACCGCACCAACAGGGCTGCCCACAAGGGCAGTACGGGCGCCGATGCGGAGGACTGCGCCGCTGTCGACGGCTGTGCCGGGGATCACGCCAGCGGGGACGCGCCCGGCGAGGACGCCGAAAACCCGGACCGCCCCGGCCGACCCCACCACTCCCCGTCCCCCTGCCCCAACCCCCCACACCGCCCCCGCACCAAGGCCCTCCCCCCGGTCCCCCAACCCTCCTGCACAGTCCCGGGGATCTTCCAGAAAGCCGCCGAGGTCCTCACCGACCTCCGCCGCCACGACCCCCGCCTCTACCTCTCCGCCGCCGACGTCGCCCATCTGGCCCCCGGCGTCGCCGCCTGGCTGGAACGCGAGGTCTCCCCGGGGACGGTACGCCGGGCCCTGGTCGCGAACCTCCCCGCGGACCCCCTGCACCGCCCGGCATCCTTCGTGGCCCACCGGCTGACGGCCCTGCTCCCACCTGTGCCGTACTTCGGCCCCGGGCGCCCGGTACTACCCGTGTACCCCGCGCCGGACGCGCCCCCGGCGACCGGCGCCGACAGCCTCGTACCCGTACAACCCGTAGTACTCCGGGGCCCCCGGGAACCCACCGCCACCTGCCCCGGCTGCGACCGCCCCTACCGCCGGGGTACGGCCCCGGGCACTCACTGCCGGGACTGCCGACCGCCCGAGCCCGTAGCACTCAGGTAGTCAGCCCCAGGTACTCCGCCGAACGAGTGCCGAACGAGTGCCGAACGAGCTACGAATGCCCCAGCTCAGCCGTCTCCTCGTCGCCCGCTCCCACCGGCACCGACCCCGAGTCGGCCGCCGGACGCAGGGGGAACGGGTCCACCCGGGTCTCGTCGACGACAGGCTGCGCGGGCCGCGGCGGCGCGGGCATGACCGCCGCCTCGGAGTGCCCGCCGCACCCGTACGTGAGGGAGACGACGCGGCCGTCCGCGGGCGAGAACTCGTTGGCGCAGACGCCGAACGCCCGGCCGAGGCTGCCGCCGATCGGCGTGAGGAAACCGCAGCTCACGCAGGTCGCGGGGGCCGCCTGGGCCATCGGGGTCTGCGCGCCGAACGCCTCTTCCCAGCGGTCGGCGGCGATGTGCAGGCCGTAGCGGGACAGGACGCGAGCGCGGCGCAGACCGAGTTCGTCGGCGACGGCGGTGATCGTGCCGCGCGCGGGCGGCGTCGCGAGGTCGGGCGTGTCCTCGGCGTCGTCGGCATCGTCGGGCTCGGCGTCGGCGAGCTGCGGCTCGGGCTCGTCGTCGCCGGAGTCGCCGGGGGCGAGGCGGTCGTCGTAGCCGGACTCGGCGTACCCGGACTCCAGGCGGTCGTCGTCCGCGTCGGTCGGCAGGAGGTCGCCGGGGCCGAGGTCGCCGGGGCGCAGGCGCTCGCTCCACGGCACCCACTCGGGCGCGAGGACCGCGTCGGGGCCGGGGAGCATGACGACCTCGTCGAGGGTCACGATCTTGGCGCGGGACGCGCGCGCGACGGTCACCGCCCAGCGCCAGCCGCGGTAGCCGAGTTCCTTGCACTCGAAGAAGTGCGTGACGACGCGGTCACCCTCGGAGACGAGGTCCACGTGTTCACCGACGACTCCGGGGGCCGCCGCCTCCTCGGCTGCGGTGCGTGCGAGGTCGACGGCCTCGGCGCACAGGCGGTCGGGGGTGCGGCTTCGCGTGGTCGCTGCGCTCACAGGTATCGCTTCTCTCCTACGCCGTCTGTCGGGTGCGGTGTCTCGGGCCGCGGAACGGACGGAGCGGACCTGTGGGCCGCGTCGACGTCCGCGTCCGATCGTGCTCGGGCGCACCTGTGCCATCCATTGTGCGGGATGGCTGAGATACGCACGCTACCTGTTCATGGCCGCTCAGCCCACACCGACGGGACACGTCGATCGACAACGACACCCGGATCTTCACCTGGAGGCAGCCCCTCCGTACCTGAGGACTACCCGGGTAAACCGTGAGAACTACCGACCCGTACGGGCGGTAACCGCACTACGTACCGCTTTCTCGGGGCACTATGAACGTCGTGGCAACCGCGCGGACACCCCAGGGCGCGACCGGAATCGGCGGGCAGGGGAAAACGGGGAAGACGAAGAGCGGCGGTTCGGGTCGGCTGGGCGGACCCGTCCGCTCCATCGGCCGTGCCCTGCACTTCCCGTTCACCGGTACGGCACGTGGCATCAGAAAGGCCACGCACGCGCACGGCGCGGGCGAGTCGGGCCTCGGCAAACTCATCGAACTGCACGCCGTGAACGGGGCGGGCGACGTGATGATCACGGTCGCGCTCGCCTCCACCGTCTTCTTCTCCGTCCCCACGGACGAGGCGCGCGGGCGGGTCGCGCTCTACCTCGCGATCACGATGGCGCCGTTCACCGTCCTCGCCCCCGTCGTCGGCCCGCTCCTGGACCGGCTCCCGCACGGGCGCCGGGCGGCGATGGCCGGTGCGATGCTCGCGCGGGCCCTGCTCGCCCTAGTACTTTCGGGTGCCGTCGCGACGGGGAGCCTGGAGATGTATCCGGCGGCGCTGGGGGTACTCGTAGCCTCCAGGTCGTACGGGGTCGTTCGCTCCGCGGTAGTACCCCGACTACTCCCACCCCGCCTGTCCCTGGTGAAGGCCAACTCCCGGGTCACCCTGGGGGGACTCCTGGCCACGGGCATCGCCGCGCCCATCGCGGCGGGGCTGCACCAGATCGGCCCGGGGTGGCCGCTGTACGGCGCGTTCGTGATCTTCGTGGTGGGTACGTTCCTGTCGTTCACGCTCCCTCCCAAGGTGGACTCCGCGAAGGGCGAGGACGTCGCGCTCCTCGCCGCCGACGAGAACCATCTGCACGGCCCGCTCAAGTCGGCGAAGCGGCCGGGGCTGCGCACCGTCGGCATCGGGGTGACCCACGCCCTCGGCGCGAACGCGGCGCTGCGCTGGCTGTCGGGGTTCCTCACGTTCTTCCTCGCGTTCCTGCTGCGCGAGCACCCGCTGACGGGGCAGAGCGCCGCCGTCTCGCTGGGCATGGTCGCGGTCGCGGCGGGGGCGGGGAACGCGCTGGGTACGGCGGTGGGGGCGAGGCTGCGGTCGCGGGCGCCGGAGGTGATCGTCGTGACGGTCGTCGCGGTGGTCCTCGGGGCGACGATCACGGCGGCGCTGCTGTTCGGGGCGTTCCTGGTGGCCTGTCTGGCGGCGGTCGCCGGGTTCTCGCAGGCGCTGGCCAAGCTGTCGCTGGACGCGCTGATCCAGCGGGACGTACCGGAGTTGGTGCGGACGTCGGCGTTCGCGCGGTCGGAGACGATGCTCCAGGTGTCGTCGGTGTTCGGCGGGGCGGTGGGCATCGTGATGCCGCTGAACGGGACGCTGGGGCTGTCGGTCGCGGCGGGGGTGGTGGCGGTGGGGTGGGTGGCCACGGCGAAGGGGCTGCTGGGGTCGGCGCGGCACGGGGGCACGGGTGGCGGGGGCGGCGGGGGCCGGGCTCGGGTGGAGTAGAGCTCTAGTACCTGAGGGTGAGCGGGCTACGAGGGGGCGGGCGGGGGTGCGGGACTCCGGTCGTACCCGGGTAGTACCTGAGAGCTACCACCCACCCCGCGTGGCCTAACGCACAGCGACGCCGTACCCCGCGTAGGAACTGCGCCGGGCAGGCCCGATAGCCTTCGCCCATGACCAAGCAATCCGCTGCTGTGCGACGCCGCCGCGCCGTCGCCGCCGCCGGCGCCGTGTCCGCCGGACTGCTCGTGCTCTCGGCCTGCGACAAGCCGACCCCGCGGGCCACGATCACCTTCGGCACGTCGTCGGTCAGCGAGGAGGCCACCTGCGGCGGTGAGGGCTCCACGCTCGACACGTCGAAGCTGACGGCCTGCCTGAAGGACGAGGACATCGAGTCCATCAAGGTCGACGCCGACGCGGGCAACGTCCGGTTCGGTGTGGACCCCAAGATCGCCGACAAGCGCTGGACGATCCTGATGAACGGCCAGCCGCTCACCGGCGACAGCAGCAAGACGTACCTCACGATCCCGAGCAGCGTCTTCTTCAACGCCCAGTACGGCGCGCAGGGCGACTCGACGCTCGTCACCATCAAGGCGGGTGACGGCAAGAAGGACAGCCAGGCCGTCACGGGTCTGTGGTCGTTCCGCCTGAAGAAGGACAGCTGACCACGTCCGCCGTCCGCATCCTGGTCGCCACCGCGGTCCCCGCCGAACGGGACGCGGTGGCACAGGCGTTCCCGGACCCGTCCGGCGAACTCCGTACGCTGCCGGGCGGACTGACCGTCCGTCGCCTCACCCCCCTCCCCCACAGGTACGACCTCCTCGCCGCCGGAGTCGGCCCGGCCCTCGCCGCCGCCTCCACCGCGACCGCCCTCACCGCGGCGGTACTTGAGGGGGACCCGTACGACGTCGTCGTCTCGGCGGGCATCGCGGGCGGCTTCGCCCCGGACGCCCCCGTAGCCTCCCTGGTCCTCGCGGACCAGATCACCGCCGCCGACCTGGGCGCGGAGACCCCTGACGGCTTCCTCCCGGTCACCGACCTCGGCTTCGGCACCGTCACCCACCTCCCGCCCCCGGACCTCGTACGCCGCGCCGCCGCCGCGACCGGCGCCCGCACCGGCACCGTCCTCACCGTCTCGACGGTCACCGGCACCGCGCACCGGGCCACCGGCCTGCGTACCCGGCACCCCGGGGCGCTCGCCGAGGCCATGGAGGGCTTCGGCGTCGCGGAGGCGGCCGGCGCCCACGGCATCCCCGTACTCGAACTGCGCGCGGTCTCCAACCCCGTTGGCCCGCGCGACCGTTCGGCCTGGCGGATCAAGGACGCGCTGGAGTCGCTGACGGCGGGGTTCGGGAAGCTCGCCCCCGTTCTGGAGAGTTGGAAACGAGCATGACCTCTGAGCAGCCCATGACCTCCGACCGGCCCGTGCGGATCGCCTACTCCCCCTGCCCCAACGACACGTTCGTCTTCGACGCCCTCGCGCACGACCGCATCGCGGGCGCCCCCGCGCTCGACGTGACGTTCGCGGACATCGACATCACCAACGGCCTAGCGCAGCGGGGCGAGTACGACGCCCTGAAGGTGTCGTACGCCGTCCTGCCGTACGTACTTGAGACCTACGCCCTCCTGCCCTGCGGCGGGGCCCTGGGGCGCGGTTGTGGCCCTCTGGTCCTCACGAGGGAGGCGGGGGTCTCCCTCGAAGGTCGTACGGTCGCCGTGCCGAGCGAGAAGTCGACGGCGTACCTGCTGTTCCGGCTGTGGGCGGCGGACACCGTGCCCGGCGGGGTCGGGGAGGTCGTCGTGATGCCGTTCCACGAGATCATGCCGGCCGTCCGGGACGGGAAGGTCGACGCCGGACTCGTCATCCACGAGGCGCGGTTCACGTACCGGAACTACGGGCTGCACCAGCTCGCGGACATGGGCGAGCACTGGGAGGAGACGACCGGCCTGCCCATCCCGCTGGGCGCGATCATCGCCAAACGGTCCCTGGGCGCCGACCGGTTGGAGCTGCTGGCCGAATCGATCCGGGCGTCGGTGCGGGCCGCCTGGGACGACCCCGAGACGTCCCGGCCGTACGTCATGGAGCACGCCCAGGAGATGGACCCGGCCGTCGCCGACCAGCACATCGGGCTGTACGTCAACGAGTTCACGGCGGATCTCGGGGAGGCGGGGTATGCCGCCGTACGGGGGCTGCTCACGCGCGCGGCGGCCGAGGGGCTGGTACCGCCCCTCGGGCCGGACGCACTGCGGTTTCCCTGATACCCGGGAGTTACCCGGGGATTCCTACACGTCGAGCTGGTCGGCGACCGCCCGCAGCAATCCGGCGATCTTCGCGCCGGAAGCCTTGTCCGGATAACGCCCCTTCTCCAGCATCGGGGTGATGTTCTCCAGGACCGTGGTCAGATCCTGGACGATAGAGGCGAGTTCGTCCGGCTTACGGCGCTGGGCCGCGGCGACCGAAGGAGTCGGGTCGAGGAGAACGACCGAAAGGGCCTGATCGCCACGCTGACCGGCGACGACTCCGAACTCGACGCGCTGGCCCGGCTTGAGTGTCTCGACTCCGGCGGGGAGAACCGAGGAATGAACGAAGACGTCACCGCCGTCGTCGCGGGAGAGAAAGCCGAAGCCCTTCTCGCTGTTGAACCACTTGACTTTGCCGGTAGGCACGTCTGTCCTCGTCCTCGTACTCGTCGGAAAACTGCTTCTGTCGTAAAACCCGCTTCTGAAAACCGCCCGTGGAACCGTCGGCACCACGGCCTTGGCACCGCGCGAACGGCTCCGGATAGCAGGACAGCGGGTCGACCATGACCCGCCGGTACCAAGGCTAATGGTCTGTGCGCGGGTGACAAGACGTCCCCCGGTTGTTCCTTCGGGCTGGGAACTACCCTGGTCCGGTGCGTGACAAAACCCAAACGAATTCCGCCGCTCCCGGTGACCGACTGATCCGCGCCGGTGCGATCGTGTTCTTCGCCGGTACGGTGGCCACTCTCGTCACCGTGACCCCGTTGTTCCTCGGTACGACGCCTTTTCCTGCGTACATGTTCGGATTGAGCATGCTCATGGGCGTCGGCTTCCTGATCGCGGGCGCGGGTGTACTGCGTTCGATCGCCGCCGGACGGCGTCAGGCGAGGGAGGGATCAGCGGCTTCCGGGGCGTCCGCGAGATAGGCCGAAAGCCATCCCGGGAACGCGAGGAGATCGGTGATCACCACATCCGCACCGGCCGTTCGCAATTCCTCCGCACCGCACGGTCCGGTGGTCACCCCCACCGAGAGCGCGCCGGCGGTCCGGGCACCCCTGACGTCTCCGACGTGATCGCCGACATAGACGTGGGCGCCGTATTCCTTCAGCGCCTCCGCCTTGCGCTCGGCCCACAGGTCACCGACTACCACGTCCGGGGTAAGCCTCAGGTGCTCCATGTGCAGCTTCGCGTTGGGCTCGTGCTTCGCGGTGACGACGATGGCCCGGCCGCCCGCCGCGTGCACGGCGTCGATCGCCTCGGCGGCGCCGGGCAGCGCGAGGGTCCCCTCCACGGCGTACGCGGGGTACAACTTGCGGTAGAGCGCGGCCATTTCGGCGACCTTGTCCGCCGGGAACCAGTGGGCCATCTCGTCCTCGACCGGCGGTCCGAGGCGGCTGACCACGAGGTCGGCGTCGATGTGCGCGCCGGTCCGCTCGGCGAGGGTCACGTAGCAGGCGCGGATGCCGGGGCGGGAGTCGATCAGGGTCATGTCGAGGTCGAAGCCGACGACCAGCGGGGCGGGGGTGGAGAGGGGGGTGGAGACGGAGGTGGAGGCAGGTGCGGGTGCGGGGACAGGTGCGTGGGCGCTCATACCTCCGAGTGTCTCAAGGTCCCTCTTGAGGACTACGTGTTCCGCTTGAGGGCCTCTTGTACCGCTTGAGAGCTGCCTGTCCCGCTTGAGGGCTACTTGTTCCGCTGCGACCGCCAGACCAGGTACAGGGCCGACGCGACGGCCGCGCCCCGCACCACCCACGGCCAGGTCTCCGCGACCGCGTCGTTCATGTGCCCGGCCACGATCGGCTCGCCCCAGCGGCCCTGGGCGCGGCCCCACACCCACACCGCTCCCGCCGCCACCGCGCTGCCGGGGATCCACATCACGGCGAGCTTCGTCTCGCGGTCGGTGAGCCGCCGGGACGCGTACGCGATGACCCAACCGGCGCCCAGCGCAAGGAGGTTGCCGAGGACCGCGCCCACGACGAGGGAGGCGGCGGCGAGCAGGAGGAGGGGGTTGCTCCACGTGCGGGAGGGGCGGTCGGCGGCGGGGCGGTTGCGGGAGGGCAGGGGGATCAGGCGGCGTCGGCGACGGGGGGCTGCGGCCTGGCCGGGGTCGGCGACGGGCTCAGTCTGTTCGCCGGCCGGGGCCTGGGGCGCGGCAGCGGCCTCCCTCTCGGCCTTCTCCGCCCGCTCCTTCGCCTCCGCCGCCCTGGCGCGCGGGGACTTGAGGAGTTCGGGGATCTCGACGCCGCCGACGAAACCCGGGACGGCGTCGAGGTCGCCCTCCAGACCTCCGGGGCCTTTGAGCCACCAGTCGGGGAGGGCCTCGCCTGAGGTACGGGGGGTGGGGAGGGACACGGGTTCACCGTCACCGGAGCCGGTGCGGCCGGTCGGCGCCGACGCTCCCGGGTGGCTCTCGGGTACCGGGGGACCTGAGGGGTACGCCGGCTGGGCGGGTACGGCGACCGCGGGCGCGTCCGGCGTACCGGCACCGCCGCCTGCCGCCGCGACGACGTCGTCGGGACTCCCCAGCCGGGCGATGATCTTCCGCACCGCCGCCGGGCTGTCCACCGACGCCTTCGCCCGGCGCTGGTCGATCTCGTCGCGCAACTCCGACACGAGCCGCATCCGGGCCCCCGACGCCAACTGCTGTTGCTGGGCCACGTCCCCGACGCGGCTCAGGTACTCGTAGACGACTTGGTCGCTTTCGATCCCCACGGGAAGAAGCTACCGCGCGGGGGACTTCGTCCAGTAGATCTGGAGTTGCAGGGGCTCACAGGACCCTCGTGGACGACCCCTACCCCGGAGCTACCCGCTACCGTGGGTCAGATGAGCACCCCCCGCTCCCTCGCCGAGGCACTGCGCTCGCGCGACGACCGGTCCCTCGCCGCCCTGCTGCGCGGCCGGCCGGACCTCATCACGCCGGTGCCCACCGACCTGACCCAGCTCGCGACGAGAGCGGGCACCCGCGCCTCCGTCGTACGGGCCCTGGAGCGGCTCGACCGGTTCGCGCTGCAGACCGCGGAGGCGCTCGCCGTCGCGGCGGACCCGGCGTCGTACCAGGAGCTCCTGGGTCTGATGGCCGGGGACGAGGAGGACCCGGCGGTGGTGGCGGCGCTGCCCGGCGCGGTGGCGACGCTGCGGGACCAGGCGCTGGTGTGGGGGGACGACGACCGGCTGAGGCTGGTGCGTACCGCCAGAGAGCTACTCGCGCCCTCACCCCAGCATCCCTCCCCCACCGGTCTCGGGCCGAGCGTGCAGGAGGCGACGGCGGGGATGTCGCCGGGGCGGGTGCAGACGATCGTCGCGGCGGTGGGGCTGCCGTCGACGCACGACTCGGTGAGCGCGGTCGCGGGCCTCACGGCGCTGTTCTCCAGCCGCCGCAAGCTGAGGGCGCTGCTCGCGAAGGCCCCGGCGGAGTCCGTCGAGGTGCTGGAGCGGCTGGTGTGGGGGCCGCCGTACGGGCAGGTCACGGCCGAACCGGCGGCGCGGCTGCGGTGGTTGCTGGACCGGGGGCTGCTGCTGCCGACGGCGCCGGGGACCGTCGTCCTGCCCCGGGAGGTCGCGCTGCACCTGCGGGCCGGGCGGGCGCACCGGGAGGTGGAGCCGTCGCCACCGGCCGTGCGGGCGGCGGGAGTTCACGGTCCGCAGATCGTGGACGCGACGGCGGCCGGGCAGGCGTACACGGCGCTGGCGACCGTCGAGGAGCTGCTGAAGGACTGGGACGAGGGCGGCCCCGCGGTACTACGGGCCGGTGGGCTCAGCGTCCGCGACCTCAAGCGGACCGCCGTCGCCCTCGACGTGTCGGAGCCGGTGGCCGCGTTCTGGGTCGAACTCGCCTACGCCGCCGGACTGTTGGCGTCCGACGGCGAGGCCGACGAGCGGTACGCGGCGACCCCCGAGTACGACGAGTGGCTGGAGCGTCCGGCGGCCGAGCGGTGGGCGCGGCTCGCGGAGGCGTGGCTCACGGCGACCCGGACGCCGGGAGTGGTGGGCGGGCGGGACGGCAAGGACCGTACGCTCTCGGCGCTCGGTCCCGGGCTGGATCGTTCGGCTACCCCCGAGGTACGACGCCGGGTCCTGGCTCTTCTGGGGGACCTCCCGGAGGGGACGGCGCCCAGCTCCGAAACGCTGCTCGCCCGGCTGCGCTGGGAGCGGCCCCTGCGGGGGCCGGAGCGCGGCGAGGGGGATCTGCGGACGCGGCTCGCGCAGTGGACGCTGAGCGAGGCGGAGTCCTTGGGTATTACGGGTAGGGGGGCGCTGTCGGGGCATGGGCGGGCGCTGCTGGGGACCGGCGCGGGGGGCGGTGGCAGCACGGCTCCCGTATCCGGTGGCGGCTCCGCTCCGGCTCCCGGCACGGATCCCGCCGACGCCGGTGACAAGCTCCCCGTGCACCACCGGTCCTCCCATCACCCCGTGGTACTACCCCTGTCCCCCTCGGAGCAGGCCGTGGCGAGTGCCGCTGCCGCCCGGCTGCTCGCGCCGCTGCTCCCCGAGCCCCTGGACCACGTACTCCTCCAGGCCGACCTGACGGCGGTAGCACCCGGCCCCCTGCGGCGGCCCCTCGCGGAGACGCTCGGGGTGCTCGCGGACGTCGAGTCGAAGGGCGGCGCGACGGTGTACCGGTTCACGCCGGCCTCGGTGCGCCGGGCGCTGGACGCTGGCCGTACCGCCTCCGACCTCCAGGCGTTCCTGACCGCGCACTCGCGGACGCCGGTGCCGCAGCCGCTGGCGTACCTGATCGACGATGTGGCCCGCAGACACGGCCACCTGAGGGTCGGCGCGGCCTCGGCGTACGTCCGCTGCGACGACGACGCGCTGCTGAACGAGATCCTCGCGGACAAGCGCTCGGCCGGCTTGCGTCTGCGCAGGCTGGCCCCCACGGTCCTGGCGGCCCAGGCCGACCCGGCGACCCTGCTCGACGTCCTGCGCACGATGGGCTACGCCCCCGCGGCCGAGTCCGCCGACGGCGACGTCCTGATCCACCGCGCCGACGCGCACCGCACTCCGCCCCGTACCCCTCCGGAGCCAGTTCCCGACGGCCCCCCGGTCCCGGACAACACGCTCCTGACGGCGGCGGTCCGCGCCATCCGCGCGGGCGACCTGGCCTCGACCACGCCCCGCAAACCCACCCCTGAGTCCTCCCGCACTACCCCCGGAGAGCTACCGCGCACCTCTCCCGCCGACACTCTCGCCACCGTCCAGGCGGCCGTCCTCACCAGCGAGCCCCTCTGGATCGGCTACGTCAACGCGGACGGCGCCGCCTCCCAGCGCGTCATCGCCCCCCTGCGCGTCGAGGGCGGTTTCGTCACGGCGTACGACCACACGGCGGACGAGATCCGGACGTACCCCCTGCACCGGATCACGGGGGTGGCGGAGCTGGCGGAGGACTGAGGGGGCGCGCTCCCGGCGTGAGCACTCTCGGCGTGATCGCTCCCGGCGTGATCGTCGCCGGATGAGGCACACTGGACGTTTGCCCCGTGCGGAAGGGATCCACGTACGTGAACGGTCCTCTCATCGTCCAGTCAGACAAGACGCTGCTGCTCGAAGTCGATCACGAGCAGGCCGACGCGTGCCGTCGGGTGATCGCACCGTTCGCCGAGCTGGAGCGGGCGCCGGAGCACATCCACACGTACCGGGTGACGCCGCTGGGGCTGTGGAACGCGCGCGCCGCGGGGCACGACGCCGAGCAGGTCGTGGACGCGCTGGTGCAGTTCAGCCGGTATCCGGTGCCGCACGCGCTGCTCGTCGACATCGCCGAGACCATGGACCGGTACGGGCGCCTCACGCTCAGCAAGCATCCCGCGCACGGGCTGGTGCTGACCTCCACCGACCGGCCGGTGCTGGAGGAGGTGCTGCGCTCGAAGCGGATCGCGCCGCTGGTGGGGGCGCGGATCGACCCGGACACGGTCGTCGTGCACCCCTCCGAGCGGGGGCAGATCAAGCAGACGCTGCTGAAGCTGGGGTGGCCGGCCGAGGACCTCGCCGGGTACGTCGACGGGGAGGCGCATCCGATCGGGCTCGCCGAGGACGGGTGGGCGCTGCGGCCGTACCAGAAGCAGGCCGTCGAGAACTTCTGGCACGGGGGCAGCGGGGTCGTCGTACTGCCCTGTGGGGCCGGGAAGACGCTGGTCGGGGCGGGGGCGATGGCCGAGGCCAAGTCGACGACGCTGATCCTCGTCACCAACACCGTCTCCGCGCGGCAGTGGAAGCACGAGCTGGTGAAGCGGACCTCGCTGACCGAGGACGAGATCGGGGAGTACAGCGGGACGCGCAAGGAGATCCGGCCGGTCACCATCGCGACGTACCAGGTGCTGACGACGAAGCGGAAGGGTGTCTACCCGCACCTGGAGCTGTTCGACTCGCGGGACTGGGGGCTGATCGTCTACGACGAGGTGCATCTGCTGCCCGCGCCGGTCTTCAAGTTCACCGCCGACCTCCAGGCGCGGCGGCGGCTCGGGCTGACGGCGACGCTGGTGCGGGAGGACGGGCGGGAGTCCGACGTGTTCTCCCTGATCGGGCCGAAGCGGTTCGACGCGCCGTGGAAGGAGATCGAGGCGCAGGGGTACATCGCGCCCGCGGACTGTGTCGAGGTGCGGGTCAATCTCACCGACTCCGAGCGGCTCGCGTACGCCACGGCCGAGGCGGAGGAGAAGTACCGCTTCTGTGCGACGACCGCGACGAAGCGGAAGGTGACCGAGGCGATCGTGCGCCGCTTCGCCGGGCAGCAGATCCTCGTCATCGGGCAGTACATCGACCAGCTCGACGAGCTGGGGGAGCATCTCGACGCGCCCGTGATCAAGGGGGAGACCTCCAACGCGCAGCGCGAGAAGCTCTTCGACGCCTTCAGGGAGGGCGAGATCAGCGTGCTCGTCGTCTCCAAGGTCGCGAACTTCTCCATCGACCTGCCCGAGGCGACCGTCGCGATCCAGGTCTCCGGGACCTTCGGCTCGCGGCAGGAGGAGGCGCAGCGGCTCGGGCGGGTGCTGCGGCCCAAGGCGGACGGGCATCAGGCGCACTTCTACTCCGTCGTCGCCCGGGACACCATCGACCAGGACTTCGCCGCGCACCGGCAGCGGTTCCTGGCGGAGCAGGGGTACGCCTACCGGATCGTCGACGCGGACGAGCTGCTGGCCGGGGACACCGGGAACGCCGGGGACGCCTGAGCGCCCGGCGTCACCTGCGGCGGCGGACACCTGCCTCCTCGCCGTACTCACCGAGGATCATGACGTCGAAAGCGGCACCGGCGAACACGCGTATCGCGTGAACGGTGTCGCCCAGGCGGTGCCTGTGCGGGCTGCTGATCGGGGTCGCACCGGAGGGGCGACCGGCGGCCGGGGCTGGGGTGAAGGTCGCTGCGCTCATGCATCCATGGTGCGATCCCGGACATAAGGACGGCATCGGTCCACAGAGCCAACTTTCCCGCCCGTTTCGTACTACTCAAGAGGGACGGATTTCCTCAGGGGTATTAGGGGTCGGCCTCAGGGTTCCCCTGAGAGGACGAAAACCCGTTGGCCCTCGTACCGGCTCCTGGCCTAAACTCTCCGCTCTTGCCGCCTCCCTCGCGGAGTGCCGCCGTCCGGTCGGAAACCGGCGGTCCCTCAGCCGCACCCCATCCGCAGCTCACGCATGCCCGGAGGCACCCCCTTGTCCACGCCCGTGTCCGCCGACGACCCCTTGTCCCGTGAGCGCTCCCACCTGACCGCGTCCCGTACCGCGCTGCGGGCGATGCGGGAGGACGTGCAGGCGCTGGACATCAAGGACGTCACCGCCAACTGGGTCAACGCGGAAGTACTGGGCCGCCAGATCGAGGAGCGGATCAAGGCGCTGGCCGACCTCAGCGACACCCCGCTGTTCTTCGGGCGGCTGGACTACCTGCACGCGCCCGGTGTCGAGCAGGCCGAGGGCGCCGAAGGGGAGAGGTTCTACATCGGGCGCCGGCATGTGCACGACGGCGACGGTGACCCCATGGTCATCGACTGGCGCGCGCCCGTCTCGCAGCCCTTCTACCGGGCCTCGAAGAAGGACCCGATGGACGTCGGGCTGCGCCGCCGGTTCGGGTACACCGGCGGCGACCTCACCGCGTACGAGGACGAGCACCTCTCCGACCCGGCGGAGGCGGCGCGGACCAGCAAGCTGCTCCAGCAGGAGATCGAGCGGCCGCGCGTCGGCCCGATGCGGGACATCGTCGCGACGATCCAGCCCGAGCAGGACGAGATCGTGCGCAGCGGCCTCGCGGGCAGCGTCTGCGTGCAGGGAGGTCCGGGCACCGGGAAGACCGCCGTCGGCCTGCACCGGGTCGCGTATCTGCTGTACGCGCACCGCGAGCGGCTGGCGCGGACCGGGACGCTGGTCATCGGCCCGAACAGGTCCTTCCTCCACTACATCGAACAAGTCCTGCCCGCCCTGGGCGAGTTGTCGGTCCGTCAGGCGACGGTGGACGACCTCGTCGCGCACGTCGAGGTACGCGGCACGGACGAGGCCGCCGCCGCTGTCGTGAAGGGCGATGCCCGGATGGCGGAGGTGCTGCGCCGGGCCGTCTACGCGCACGTCACCCCGCCCACCGAGCCCGTGGTCGTGGTGCGCGGCTCCCGGCGCTGGCGGGTGCCCGCGTACGAACTGGAGGACACGGTAAGGGAGTTGCTCGACCGCGATATCCGGTACGGCGCGGCGCGCGAGGCCCTGCCGCAGCGGATCGCGCACGCGGTGCTCGTCCAGATGGAGCGGGCCGGGGAGGCGCCGGACGACCGGGTCCAGGACTCGGTGGCCCGCAACAGCGCGGTGAAGGCGGCCGTCAAGGCGATCTGGCCGCCGGTCGATCCGGCGAAGCTGGTCCTGCGGCTGCTGAGCGAACCGGAGTTCCTCGCCGAGCACGCGGCCGGTGTCCTCACCGACGAGGAGCAGAAGACGATCCTGTGGGCCAAGCCCGTACGGTCCGTGAAGTCGGCCAAGTGGTCTGCCGCGGACGCGGTGTTGATCGACGAGGCCACCGACGTCGTCGAGCGCACGCACTCCCTCGGGCACGTCGTCCTCGACGAGGCGCAGGACCTCTCCCCCATGCAGTACCGGGCGGTGGGGCGGCGCTGCACGACCGGTTCCGCGACCATCCTCGGCGACCTCGCGCAGGGCACCACCCCCTGGGCGACGCGGAGTTGGGAAGAGGCGCTGGGGCACCTCGGCAAATCCGAGGCGGTGGTCGAGGAGTTGACCGCCGGGTTCCGGGTGCCGACGGACGTCATCACCTACGCGTCCCGGCTGCTGCCGCACATCGCGCCCGGCCTCGCGCCCGTCGCGTCGGTGCGGGAGAACCCCGGGTTCTTCGAGCTGCGCGAGGTCTCCGAGGTGGAGCAAGTCGTCGCGGCGTGCGGGGAGTTGCTGCTGCGGGAGGGGTCCATCGGGCTCATCGCCGCCGACGCCCGGATCCCGGTGCTCGCCGAGGCGCTGACGGCGGCCGGGGTGGCGTACCTCGACCCCGGGCAGGAGACCACGGCCGAGGCCCGACTCACCCTGGTCCCGGCCTCGTTGGCGAAGGGCCTGGAGTACGACTACGTCGTGCTGGACGAACCGCAGGCCGTGGTGGACGGCGAGCCGGACGAACGAACCGGCCTGCGGCGGCTGTACGTGGCGCTGACCCGCGCGGTCTCCGGGCTGGTCGTCGTGCACGGGCGTGAACTGCCGGAGCAGATCCGCTAGTTCAGGCGGATCCAGGCGCCGGGTGGGCACGCGGGACGCCCATCGGACCCGACCGCCCGGTGTACACGCGGGCCGCCAATCGGACCCGACCGCCCGGCAGTTCGCGCGAGCCGTCAGGCGGGCTCGGTCGCCCGGTGTACACGCGGGGCCCTCAGGCGGGCTCGATCGCCCGGCGTTCACGCCGGCCGCCAATCGGACCCGGCCGCCCGGCAGTTCCCGCGAGCCGTCAGGCGGGCTCGGTCGCCCGGTGTACACGCGGGCCGCCAATCAACCCCGGCTGCCCGGCAGTTCGCGCGAGCCGTCAGGCAGGGTCGATCGCCCGGCGCCAGGTCCTGACCGCCTCCGGTGCCACCGGCTCGGTCCAGCCGGACGGGCGTACCGCTCCGCCGACGTGGAAGGCGTCGACTCCGGCCGCGCGCAGGGCGGGGACGTGGGCGAGGGTCAACCCGCCGCCGACCAGGAGGCGTTCCTCGTACCGGCCCGCCTCCCCGAGCAGCGTCTGCATGCCCTGCTCCACGCCAGCGGCCGAGCCCGCCGTGAGGTAGGTGTCCAGGCCCGGCAGGCCCGCCAGCGCCTTGCGGACCTCCTCGCGGTGCGCGGCGTGGTCGATCGCGCGGTGGAAGGTCCAGCGGCAGCCGTCGAGCCCGGCGACGAGCCGCTCCACCGCGCGCACGTCCACGGCGCCCGCGTCGTCCAGGAACCCCAGGACGAACTGGTCCGCCCCGGCCTCCCTGAACTCCGCGGCCGCCCGCACGAGTTGACCGAGGTCACCGGCCGCGAAGCCCGCCGTCCGGCGGAGCATCACGCGGACATCGATGTCCACGGCCGCGCGGACGGCGCCGAACACCGACAGCTCCGGGGTCAGTCCGTCCGCCGCCATCTGCGAGACCAGCTCGACCCGGTCCGCGCCGCCGGTCTGCGCCGCGATCGCGTCCTCGGGGGTGAGGGCGATCACCTCCAGGAGCGCGCGCGTGCTCATGCGGGTGCCTTTCGCCGGGTCCCTCTACAGGTCTAGTCCAATCAGGGTACGTCAGGCGAACAGATTCAGCTCGTCCTCCCGTACCCCCACCAGTTCGTACGACGCCCCCTGAACCGATCGCCCGAAGTACAGCCGCACGAGCGCGGACGCGGGGCCGAGGTAGCGGGCCGGAGGGTGGGTGCCGTCGGAGTGGCCGAGGACGAGCGGCTCATCCGCGTCGTCCAGGTCGGCCTGGAGAGGGAGGCGCTCGTACTGCCGGGTGAGGCGGGCGAGGAGCGTCAGGGCGTCGGGGAGGGCCGGACCGGCGTACGCGTCGGGTTCGTTCCAGGCTTCGCGGACGTCGCCGGCGTGGATCCACTCGCCGAGGGCTATGCCGTCGTGACGGCCGTCCGAGGCGGCGACGACCGGGCCGACCTCGGTCATGCCGCGCTCCAGCTCGTCGACGATCCGGGCCATGGGCCAGTCCGCGCGGTCGGCGATGTCGCGGTCGTTGGACTCGGGGGAGAACACGCCCTCCTCGAAACGGTTCTCCACCACGCGCATCAGGGCCGAGGAGCAGTGCGCAAGGACGTCCCGCACGGACCAGTCCGGACAGCCCGTGGTCGGGAGGGCGAAGTCGGCGTCGGGGCGGGCGCGCAGGAGGGGGATGAGGGCGTCGCGTTCGGTGATGAGGAGACGGCCGGGGAGTTCGGGGTCGCGGGGTAGCTCCGAAGTAGCAGTCATACGACCAACCTAGGGCGTAGGGAGCCGCCGTGCGGCGGGACAATGGGCCCATGCCCGACCTCGACGCCCTGCGCGCCCGCTGGCTCCCCGCCCTGCTCTCCGCACGGACCGACGACTCCTGCGCCATCGCGCCCCGCCTCTACGCCGACAACCTGATCGAGCGCTGGCAGGAACCCCACCGCAGGTATCACACGCTCACCCACCTCACGGCGGTACTGGACCGCGTCGACCTCCTGGAGAGCTACGCCGAGGACGCCGGCCTGGTGCGGCTCGCGGCCTGGTTCCACGACGCCGTCTACCTTCCGGACCGGTCGACGAACGAGGAGCGGTCGGCGCGGCTCGCGGAGCGGGCACTGACCGAGGCGGGCGTGCCGGAGCGGGGCGTGGCGGAGGTCGCGCGACTGGTGCGGCTCACCCAGGGGCACGCCCCGGCCGACGGGGACCGCAACGGCGAGGTGCTGTGCGACGCGGACCTCGCGGTCCTGGCCTCGGCGCCGGAGACGTACACGGCGTACACGGCCGCCGTGCGGGAGGAGTACCGCTTCATCCCCGAGGCCGCCTTCCGGGCCGGACGGGCCGACATTCTGCGCCAACTCCTCGGCATGGAAAGGCTGTTCAGAACGCCGTACGGCCAAGAGCACTGGGAGGCGGACGCGCGGCGCAACATCGCCGCCGAACTGGAGGTGCTGACGGGCTGAGGCTCTACCCTCACGTCATGCGGAGAAGTCTTTCGGGCGGAGATCAACTGGACGCGGCCGTCACGGAGTGCGTCGCGCTGCTGCGGACGCTCACGGACCGGGACTGGGCGGACACCCCGGCCTCGGGCCTGGAGTGGAGCTGCCGGACGACCGCCGAGCACATCGCGTACGAACTCTTCGGATACGCCGGGCAGTTGGCGGGCCGGGTGCAGGGCGCGTACCTGCCCTTCAAGCTCCGGTTCGACGAGGAGACGCCCAACTCCCGTGTGGTGGACGTGATCGAGGCGGCCGGCGCGGTGCTCGCGGCGGCCGTACGAAGCACGCCGCCGCGGGTGCGGGCGTACCACCCGGCGCCGTTCCGGGACGCGAACCGGCAGGGGTTCGCCGCGATGGGGGCCGCCGAGGTCCTGCTGCACACCCACGACCTCGCGCGCGGTCTGGATGTCGCGTACCAACCGGCCCCGGAACTCGCCGAGTTCGTGCTCCAGCGGATCTTCCCCCAGGTGCGTCCGGCGCTCGACCCGTGGGAGGCGCTGCTGTGGGCGACCGGGCGCGGTCAGCTCCCGGGCCGTGCGCCGGTGTCGCGCTGGCTGTGGCACAACAACCTTGTCCTGCCCACCGATCGGCTCACCCTGGAGTCCGCCACGCCGGCCGTGCTCGCCGAGCTGTGGGCGGGCGGCGACGGCGGCTTCGACTGGCTCGGCGACGGCCCCCTCGAAGGCACCCGCGAGGCCGCCGGGCTGGTGTTCTCCTCGTACGAAAAGGGCGTCCTGCGCGCGGAGTTCGGGCTGTTCGTGCTCGTGCGGCGGGCGGACGGGCTGGCCATCGGCAGCCTCGGGTTCCACGCGGCGCCGGACGGGGAGGGCCGGACCGAGATCGGGTACGACGTCGTGCCCGAGGCGCGGGGCAACGGGTTCGCGACCGAGGCGGTGCGGGCCGTCGGGGAGTGGGCGCTCGGGCGTGAACAGGGCGACGTGGACAGCGTGTTCGCCGTCGTCGAGCCCGACAACCTGGCGTCCAGAGGGGTGTTGGAGCGGGCCGGGTTCGTCGGGGTCGGGACGGATCCGGAGGGAGACGCCTACGAACTGCGGCGGTACCGGCTCTGAGGGACGCTCGCCTTGCGGCGGCGCAGACCCGCGCCGTGCAGGAGCCGGACGACCTCGCGGCTGCTGACCTCGACCGCGCCGGCGGCCACCACATCGGCGTAGCGCTGCTCGGGGATGTCATAGTGATCCCGCTCGAAAGCGCGCGGGGGCACGCCCAACTCCTCGGCGAACGCGTGGAGTTCATCGAAGGAGACGTCGCTGACCAGGTGGGACCAGAGGCGGCCGTGGCCGGGCCAGGCGGGCGGGTCGATGTAGACGGTCATGAGGACGGCGGTCCGCTCGGGGCGGCGGCGAGGGAGCCGACCGCCGCGACCTTCACACCGGCCTTGTGGCAGACCCAGTGCGGGTCGGGGCCCAGCTCCGGTTCGACCTCCAGCGCGTGCGGGTCGCCGGAGCCGCAGACCGGGCACAGGGGCCAGCGGCCGTACCTCTCCAGCAGGGCGTCCTGGACATCCTGGGCGACCAGGCCCGCGACGTACTGCGCGCCGTCGGGCCACTGCTCCACCCACCAGCGGCGCTGGACGACGGACTCCTCGACCAGCGACACCACGTCCGCCTCCGCGACCTCGCCCGCGATCAGGTCGGCCAGGACCAGGGCCCTGGCTCTGTGGAGGGACTGCTCCAGGTGGCTCACGGGGGGTACGGGGTCGGTGCTCATGACTTCCATTGTGCGCACTCTTGACCCGGTCGCCGAAACGAAAATATCTTTCAGAGTGTGACCCGCGATGTGAAAGAAATTTTCGGCGGCGCGCTCGCGGCCAAGGTGCGGACCCTCGCCCCCTCCATGACCCGGTCCATGCAGCGGGTCGCCGAGGCGGTCGCGGGGGACCCGGCGGGGTGCGCGGCACTCACGGTCACGGGGCTCGCGGAGCGGACCGGGACCAGCGAGGCGACCGTCGTCCGTACCGCTCGGGTACTGGGGTATCCCGGGTACCGGGATCTGCGGCTCGCGCTCGCCGGGCTCGCCGCGCATCAGCAGTCCGGGCGGGCGCCCGTCCTCACCACGGACATCTCTGTCGACGATCCGATCGGGGACGTCGTCAGCAAACTCGCGCACGAGGAGCGGCAGACGCTGGCCGATACCGCCGCCGGGCTCGATACCGTCCAGCTCGGGGCGGCCGTTTCCGCCGCCGCTTCCGCTCGGCGGATCGATGTGTACGGGGTCGGGGCTTCCGGGCTCGTCGCCCAGGATCTGGTGCAGAAATTCCTGCGGATCGGAATTGTGGCCCATGCGCACAGCGATCCTCATCTCGCGGTGACCAACGCGGTGCAGTTGCGGGGCGGAGATGTCGCCGTCGCCATTACGCATTCCGGGTCCACCGGGGATGTCATCGAGCCTTTGCGGGTCGCCTTCGAGCGGGGGGCCACCACCGTGGCCATCACCGGGCGGGCGGACGGGGCGGTCACCCAGTACGCGGATCATGTGCTGACCACTTCCTCCGCGCGGGAGAGTGAGTTGCGGCCCGCGGCCATGGCGTCGCGGACCGGGCAGTTACTGGTGGTGGACTGCCTGTTCGTGGGGGTCGCCCAGCGGAATTACGAGGCCGCCGCTCCCGCGCTCGCCGCGTCTTACGAGGCATTGGCCCATCGGCACCGGTAGACCGTAGGGAGTCTTGCAGGAACTCCCTGATGGAAAGAGCTTTTCGTTTTATGTCTTCCTCTGACCTTCTTTCCCAGCTCTCCTCTCTTCCCACCGAGTCGTTTCGGGCCGACCTCGCCCGGATCGATGAGCTGTCCACGCTCGATATCGCCCGGCTCATGAATCGCGAAGATGCCGGTGTTCCCGCCGCTGTCGCCACCCAGTTGCCTGTTATTTCCGCCGCCATTGATGCCATTGCCCTGCGGATGGGGCGCGGGGGGCGGCTGATCTATATGGGGGCCGGGACCGCTGGGCGGTTGGGGGTGTTGGACGCCTCCGAGTGTCCGCCCACTTTCAATACCTCGCCCGGGCAGGTCGTGGGGCTTATCGCCGGTGGAGTCGGGGCCCTTGTCGATTCCGTCGAAGGGGCCGAGGATTCCCGGGAATTGGCCGTGCGGGATCTGCGGGCACTGGCTCTCGGGAGGGACGACACCGTGGTGGGGGTGTCCGCCTCCGGGCGTACCCCTTACGCGGTAGGCGGGGTGGAGTACGCGCGAGGGCTGGGGGCGCTGACCGTGGGGCTCGCCTGTAATCCCGGTAGCTCTCTGGGGGGTGCCGCCGACTACGGGATCGAAGTCGTCGCGGGGGGTGAACTCATCACCGGGTCGACCCGGCTCAAGGCCGGGACCGCTCAGAAGCTCGTCCTCAACATGATCTCCACGATCACGATGATCCGGCTCGGGAAGACGTACGGGAACCTCATGGTCGACGTCCGCGCGTCCAACGAGAAGCTGCGGGCCAGGTCCCGGCGGATCGTCGCGCTGGCCACCGGGGCGGAGGACGACGAGATCGAGGCCGCGCTCACCGCCACCGGGGGCGAGGTCAAGAACGCGGTGCTGGTGCTGCTCGCGGGGGTGGACGCGGGGACCGCCGGGCGGCTGCTGGAGGAGGCCGGAGGGCAGTTGCGGGCCGCCCTCGCCACGCATCGCGCGTCGTGACCGAGGAAACGTGACCAAGGAAAGCGGAAGGCGACCTGGCAATTGCTAGGGCAAATTCCTGCCACGCCCCCTGCGGCCCGGCGATCTCCGGCATGCCCGTACCGTAAAAGCGTCGAGTGACCAGGAGAGAAGCAACTCCCTTCCCAGGGTCCTCAAGGGTGATCAATTATCCGATGCCGACCCGGCAGTGGCCAGGCGCCGATTTCATTCCGTCCGAAGATCTCCCTGCTCAGGCGCCCGTGACGCCGCACCGATACGCGTAGAGCGGAATGCCGCCTCTCATTATGGTATTGGCCAGTACGCGACTGACCAGAGCGACTGGTGACGGTTAGCGTCATTCACGCTGAATATCCCAGCAGATCAATTCCAACAGGGGGATTCTTCTCATGCAGATGAGAGCAAAGGTCATCACGACCGTCGCGGCCGGGCTGCTGGCCGGCGCGGGGATGTTCGCGCCCAGCGCCTCGGCGGCGCCCACCGACCAGGGCAGCCGGACCGCGGCGGCCGATCAGACCCAGGCCATCCAGAACACGTGGGTCACCACCTGGACCAGCGCGAACGTCCGCAGCTGTCCGTCCACCGCGTGCAGCATCAACTACAGCGTCGGCGCCAACTACACGTTCAGCGCCATCTGCTACGACGAGGGCGAGACCGTGAGCCAGCACGGCTACACCCACAACAAGTGGGTGCTGCTCGGCTCGGGCCAGAGCTGGGTCTGGGGCGGCCTGCTCAAGGGCAGCCAGACCGGCAACGTACCCAACCACTGCTGAACCGGCGCTGTCCTGAAGTGAGCGCCTAGCTCACCGCCGAGGCCACCAGCCGCGCTCCCTGACCAGGGCGCCGCCGGTGGCCTCAGAGGTTGTTGCCCAGGGGCTCGATGTCCACCTTCAGAGGGGTACCCCATACCCGTAGTACCTCGTAGTCGGTGAACTCGTGGACCAGGCGGTACGCCATCGCCGGCCGGGGCCCCCGGCGCAGCGCCGCGAGGAACGCCTCCGCCTCCCGGCGGTCCCTGCGGGGGGTGCCGCACAGTTGCCACTCCTGGCCGTTCCACAGCTCCGGGAGCCAGCGCTGCTGGGGTTGCGGGCGGTCCTCCCGTACGCCGTACCTGCTGGGGGCCGACGGGAGGTGCGCGGGCGGGGTCGGGCCGCTCAGCTCCGTACGGCGGGCCGATCTGCGGCGGGTCTCGCACAGGAGGCAGCCGTCGGGGGCCTCCTCGTCGACCGGGCCGTACGGGTGTTCCGCGCAGCGGGTCACCGGGGCCGCGCCCTCCACGCTGTCGTCCAGCAGGTCCAGGGCCCGCTGGATGTCCGCCTTCATCTCGTGGAGCTTGGCGTCCGGGGTGTCGCCGGTGAGCGCGTCGCCGTGCTCGCCCAGGAGGCGGAGGGCTCGGCCTAGGGCGGTGAGCTGGGCGTGGTTCATGGTGTGGGGTTTCCGGCCGGGGGTGGTAGGTCCAGGGTAGGGGGTCGGTGCGGGGCGGGAAATGTGTTGTCCGGGGGGTGTGGGGGGCTCCTAGTGTGAGGGCGTGGATACTCGGGTCGTTTTTCTCAACGGTGGTTCCAGTTCCGGCAAGTCCGGGATCGTGCGGTGTCTTCAGGAGATTCTGCCGGGGGCCTGGATGGCTTTCGGGGTGGATTCCTTCGTGGAGGCGCTGCCCCGGAAGATGCAGAACTCCGAGGAGGGGATTCTGTTCGCGCCGGACGGGAGCATCTCCGTGGGGCCCGAGTTCAAGGTGGCAGAGGCGGCCTGGCGGGAGGGGGTCGCGGCGGTCGCCCGGGCCGGGGGGCGGGTGATCGTCGACGATGTGCTGCTGGGCGGGGGTGAGGGGCAGCGGGGGTGGGAGGCCGTGTTCGGGGAGCTGGGTGTGCTGTGGGTGGGGGTGCGGTGTGACGCCCAGGTCGCCGCCGGGCGGGAGATCGCCCGGGGGGACCGGGTGCCGGGGATGGCGCAGACCCAGGCGGAGGTGGCGCATGAGGGGATGCGGTACGACGTCGTCGTGGACACCAGCCGTACCGAGTCCCTGGCGTGTGCCCGGGTGATCGCGGAGAGGGTGCGGGGCTGAGTCCGCCGGCCGCACGGCGTCACCTCGCCCTGCCCCGCCGCCCTGTCCCCCGCGAGCCCTCTCGTCAGTCGAGCAGCGGCAGCGGCTCCCACGCGTACCCCTCCCACAGGCCCCTCGCGGTCTCCTCCGGGTAGGCGCGGACCTCCGAGGGGGTGTCCAGGACCTGGGTGAGCCTGCGGTCCGGGTCGTACGCCTCCCAGCCGGGGTCTCCCGTGCGGGCGAAGGACGTCCAGGACGTCTGGAGGCGGTCGGTCAGGGCGAGGGCGTCCGGGGGGACCTCGCCGCCGGGGAAGACGACGGCGCCCAGGTCCGCGCCGTACGTGCCGAAGAGGAGGGGGACGTCCAGGGCGTGGCAGCCGCGCAGGATGCCGCCGAGGGCCGGGGGTGTCCAGGTCAGTTCGTAGAGGTGGGCCCGGCCGCCCGCACCGGTCTGGGCCTGCGCGAGGTGCAGGGACGGCATCGCGAACAGCCAGTCCGACTGGACGCGTTCGAAGAGGTCCTGGGCCGTCGCCCCGGGGAACGCCTCGCGGTACGCGCGCTCGCCCGGTTCGCCGCCGCCGGGGGCATACCTGCGCAGGACGGCTGTCGCCTGCTCCTCCGTGATCCGGCCCAGGAGGTTCCCGAGGACCGTGAAGAGGCGGTACTCCTGGGAGTTGTGGCCGATCAGAAGGTCGATGTCCCTGGCCTCGCCCGCCGTCACCGCCTGCCACGGGGTCTTCGGGAGGATCTCGCCGTCCACCACGGGGGCGTACGGCGTGGCGCCCGCGGCCTGGCCCCAGCGCGTGTACGTCGCCATCTTGGCGCCCAGGGACTCGCCTGCCTGGGTGAGTTTCCTCGGGGGGACCGTCGCGAGGTCGGGCGCGGTCGGGCGCAGGCCCGCCTCCGCCGCGACCGCCGTCGCGATGTCCCGGGCCAGGGGCACCGAGTAGTACGTACCCGGCACGCTCTGGGTGACGGCGCGGTGGAAGAGGCCGCGGGCCGCCGGCATCGCGAGGAGCGCGGCGATCGAGCCGGCGCCCGCGGACTGGCCGAACACCGTGACGTCCCCGGGGTCGCCGCCGAACTCCGCGATGTTGTCGCGGACCCACTCCAGGGCGGCGACCTGGTCGAGGAGGCCCCGGTTGGCGGGGGCGCCCTCGATGTGGAGGTAGCCCTCGATGCCGACGCGGTGGTTGAAGGTGACGACGACGAGGTCGCCCGCGCGGGCGATGTGCCGGGCGTCGTATCCGGGGCTGCCCGCGTGGCCCATCTTGTAGGCGCCGCCGTAGATCCAGACCATGACCGGGCGCGGGGCCCTCGGGCTCGGGTCCGGTGTCCAGACGTTCGTCGTCAGCCAGTTGTCGTCGCCCGTGGCGGGTTCGCCCTGGGGACCGGAGCCCTGGGGACCGGACTCCTGCGGGGGCGGGGCGCCGAACTCGTACGCGTCCCGGACGTCCGTCCACGGTGTCGGGGGCTGGGGGGCCTGGAAGCGGGCGGTGCCCACCGGGGGTGCGGCGAAGGGGACGCCCCGGAACACCGTCAGGCCGTCCTCCCGCCTGCCCCGGACCGCACCGGCCGTCGTACGGACCTCTTCCGTCGCCATCCCTCGCTCCTCACGTCTCCCGCTGACCGCCTCTGCCCCGCCCAACGGGCCGCGTCGAACAGAAGTGCCCACGATCCGCCGATCCGGCCGGAGTTCACTCGTGTGGGTGACGGAGGGTGAGGTGGGGGTGAGACGGTCCGAGGGTGGGTACGGGGGCCGGCCCCGTACCCACCCACCCCCTGCCTGCCTCAGCTCAGCGTCTGGAGCGCGCTCGGCTCGAACGTCCGCAGTTCCTCGAACCGGCCGTCGAGGACCTTCGCCGCCCACTGCGGGTCCTGGAGCAGCGCGCGGCCGACGGCGACGACGTCGAACTCGTCGCGCTCGAAACGGTCCAGCAGGTCGTCGATGCCGCGCGCCGCGGAGGACTGGCCGGCGAACGCGGTGTTGAAGTCGCCGTCGAGGCCGACCGAACCGACGGTGATCGTCGGCTTGCCGGTGAGCTTCTTGGCCCAGCCCGCGAGGTTGAGGTCGGCGCCGTCGAACTCGGGGAGCCAGTAGCGGCGCGTGGACGCGTGGAAGGCGTCGACCCCGGCGGCGGCGAGCGGCGTGAGGATCGCCTCCAGCTCCTCCGGCGTCTCGGCGAGCCGCGCGTCGTAGTTGTCGTACTTCCACTGCGAGAAACGGAAGATGACCGGGAACTCGGGGGAGACGGTCTCGCGTACGGCGGCGACGATCTCGGCCGCGAACTTGGTCCGGGCGACCGGGTCGCCCCCGTACGCGTCGGTGCGGCGGTTGGTGCCGCTCCACAGGAACTGGTCGATCAAGTAGCCGTGCGCGCCGTGCAGTTCGATGCCGTCGAAGCCGAGGCGTTCGGCGGCGGCGGCGCTCTGCGCGAACGCGCCGATGACGTCGTCCAGGTCGCGCTGGGTCATCGTGCGGCCGTCCTCGGTGCCGTCGACCCGCAGGCCGGACGGGCCGACCGGCGGCGCCTCGGTGAACGGCGGCTGCCCGGCCTTGCGGACCATGCCGATGTGCCAGAGCTGGGGGACGATCCGGCCGCCGGCGGCGTGGACGGCGTCGGCGACCTTCGCCCAGCCCGCGAGCTGCTCCTCGCCGTGGAACCGGGGTACCCGGTCGCTCTCGCCCGCCGAGTCGTGGCCGACGTACGTCCCCTCGGTGATGATCAGGCCTACGCCTGAGGTAGCACGACGTGCGTAGTACGAGGCCACGTCCTCCCCCGGTATGCCCTCCGGTGACTGCATGCGGGTCATCGGGGCCATCGCGATGCGGTTCGCGAGGGTGAGGCCGTTGATGGTGACCGGGCGGGACAGGACCTCGGAGGTACGGGTGGGGGTGGCTGCCACGGAAGGGCTCCTCGCTCATGAAGTCGTCGGGCTGACCGATGGGTATGTGCACGCGCATACGCCTGTACGTCCCGTTCAACCGGACCGCGGTCCACCCCATTTCCGGACGAGGGGGTTGGGGGCTGTGATCCCGGACACCCCGTAGCGCTGCGGGGAGCCGCTGCGGGGAGTACCCGGGAGCCAGCCTCGACAGGGGGCGGGAAAACGTCTCGCCCTCCCCCGGCGGGCCGTGTTTCGATGCGGGCATGCCTTCCGCCGACCGTCTCCTCGCCTTCGCCGGGCTCTCGTTGGTCCTCATCGTCGTGCCCGGGCCCAGTGTGCTGTTCGTGATCGGGCGGGCGCTCGCGCAGGGGCGGCGGGCCGCGCTGCTGACGGTGCTCGGGAACACGGTCGGGTCGTACGTGCTCGTGCTCGGCGTCGCCCTCGGTGTGGGGGCCGTCGTCGAGCGGTCGGTGCTGGTGTTCACCGTGCTCAAGTGGGCCGGGGCCGCGTATCTCGTGTACCTCGGGGTCAAGGCGTGGCGGGCCCGGGGTGTCCTCCACGCGCCCGCCGTCGCGGCGGGCGGCGGCGACCGGCGGTCCTTCCGCGAAGGGTTCCTCGTCGGCATCACCAACCCCAAGACCATCGTCTTCTACGCCGCCGTACTCCCCCAGTTCGTCGACCGCGACGCCGGGCACGCGGCCGGGCAGATGCTGCTGCTCGGGCTCGTCTTCAACTGCATCGCCCTCGCCTGCGACTCCCTCTGGGGTATTACGGCAGGAGCGGCACGCACCTGGTTCGCCGACTCGCCCCGGCGGATGTCCCGGGTGGGTGGGTTCGGGGGACTCGCGATGATCGGGCTGGGGGTATCAGTGGCGGTCACCGGACGTAAGGACTAGGCCGTACGGGGTACGCCGTCCCGGAGCACACCGGCAACAACTCCCCCCGGAACACTGCCCGTTCCCGGAAATGTGCCGGCCCTCTCCGCCGTGCGAAGCTCTCCCCACCGACCTCTACACGCCTACGGAGACAGCTCTATGAGACGCCCGACCCGTGCCGCCCTCCTCCTCGCGACCGCCGCCCTCACCCCGGCGCTCCTCCTCACGACCCCGGCGTTCGCGTCAGCGCCGGCCGCCCCGGCGACCGTGGCGACAGCCGCCACCGACACCCCCGTCGACGAGATGACGGAGACCGAGCTCAGCTTCGCCATCTCCCGCATCATGGCGCAGCCGAGCAGCGGCCGGGGCGTGAAGCGCGAGGCGAGCAAGGCGCTCGACGGCACGGTCGACGACATGCGGAACTTCCTCAAGACCGGGTACCGGCTGGCCCTCGCCGAGGACGACGCCGTCGCGATCTCCCGCATCATGGGGCTGCCGAGCAGCGGCCGAGGGGTGAAGCGCGAGGCCAACAAGGCCCTCGACGACGGTACGCCGGAAGTACTACGCGCCTTCCTGGAGACCGGTTACCGCCTCGCGCAGGCCGAGGACGACCGGGTCGCCGTCGGCCGGATCCTCGCGAACCCGAAGACCAGCCCGGCGCTCTTCGCGGCGGCGCAGCGGGCGATGGACGGGACGCCGGAGGAGTTGCGGTACTTCATCGAGGTCGGGCAGTACGAGGTCTGAGGGGCGGCGGGGTGGCCCCGCCTGCGGCCGTGAAGCGGCTTGCGGGCGGGGCTTGTTGCGTACCCGGGGTTCAGAGGTTGAGGCTGCCCCTGGTGCGGGAGTCCTTGTTCCGGGTGCGGACCCGTTCGCTCAACAGGGCTTCCGGCGTGGGCGGTTCGGTGTCCACCGGGCGGCAGTCCCATTCGACTCCCCCGCCGATGGGGCGGAGTTGGAGGTGGCCGTTCAGGTGGTCCATGACCTCGCCGATGCGGTTCGTGCGGGTGTCGAGGACGTAGGTGCCGATCGTCGTCATGGGGTGGGGGCTCCCGCGCGGATCAGGGCGGCGGTGAGGTGGGTGGCGACGTCCACGTTGCAGCGGCCGAGGTCGAGGAGGTGGTACTTCGGGTCGCGGTGGGTGGCCGAGGACTGGTCAACGCGGAGGGAGGGCAGGGTGATGCCTACGTCCGCGAGGGCGTCCCGCAGTCTGGTGAGGGCTTCGTCGATGGTGGGGGTGGGCTTCTCGGCCCCGGTCAACTCCTTCATATGCGCACTTCCTCCACGCTGAGTGTTTCCGTTCACCACACAGCGTGGTCGGTGCTCTTCTAGCCTGACCAGAGGAGGCACAGCAACAACTCCGGCTGTAACGGAGGGAGTCGATCATGGCGAAGCCGAAGGACATGGATCTGCCGACGTCACCTCGTGTGCTCCTGGGCAGGGAGCTCAAGCACGCGCGCGAGGAAAAGGGGTACAGCCAGGCGGGGTTGGGAAAGGCCCTCTTCATCAGCGGTTCGTACGTGGGGCAGATGGAGGTGGGGATCCGGCGCATCCGGCCCGAGATGGGGCCTCCGCTGGACGAGATGTTGGGGACGGGGACGTTCTTCACGCGGCATTCGAAGGAACTGGCCAAGTCGAAGTACGCGGACCACTTCGCCGAAGCGGTGGAGGCGGAGGCGGAAGCCGCAACCATCAAGCAGCATGTACCCAGCGTGATCCCGGGGTTGCTTCAGACACCGGCTTACGCCAAGGCGCTGTTCCGCGCCTACGACCCGCTCGCGGCGGACGCGCACATCGACAGGATGGCCGAGGACCGCATGGCGCGAGCGCAGCTCTTCGACGCCCCGGTGCCACCATTGTTCTGGTGCGTCCTCGACGAGAGCACACTGCGCCGCCGCGTCGGAGGTGCGCAGGTCATGCCGTTCAGCGCGGGGGGTGTCGGCGGCCTGCACGGCCTCGTGAAGCTCATGTACTTTCCCGACTCGCCTCCCCTCCTCTATGTGGAGGGCACCGGTTTCGGATACCTGTTCGACGACCCGGACCGGATCGCTCGCGCGGAGCTGACCTTCAAACTGCTCATGGCCGACGCGCTCCCTCTCCAGGATTCGCTGGCCCTGATCGAGTCGATCGCAGAAGATTACGAGCATGAGGCACAGCACTGAGTACGACCCCAGCACCGTCACCTGGCACAAGTCCAGCTACAGCGGCCCTGTTTCCGACGACTGCCTCGAAGTCGCCACCGGACACCCCTCGTTGACCCCCGTCCGCGACTCCAAGCACCCCTCCGGCCCGAAGCTCGTCTTCCGCGCCGTCTCCTGGGCCGCCTTCGTCGAAGACCTCAAGCAGGTGTGACCCCCGGCCGGCCGGGTCCCTCAGTGCGTCAGGTCCAGCACCGCCACGCAGTGAGGGTCCCCCCCCCCGGCTCTTCCAGCAACTCCCGTTCCTGTGAGCGGGAGAACACCTCCGCGATCACCGCCGGGCCCGCCTCCGCTAGCCGTACGTCGCAGGCGACGACCCCGGGGGCGTCCTGGTGACATACGTACAACCGCATCCGGTCCCGGCTCAGATACAGGAACCCGACCAGCAGGGAGCCGGCGCTCTCCCGTTCCTCGAAGCTCGGGGGTGGGCAGCTCAGGGTGGTCAGCAGCGTGTGCGCCCTGTCCTCCAACCGCTCCGCCCCAGGTACTACGCCGGAGAGTCGTACCAGCGGGGTACCCAATACATCGTCCATCTGACCGCTGGAACGGAACCGCACCTCGCCCACCTCGTGCCGTACGAGACTGACCGCCTCCCACGGGCTCAGCGCCTCGTCCTGCCGGAAGAGCGGGATCTCGTACACCGCGCGGAACTCACCGACGACTGCCTTCCGCCTGCCGACCGCGATCCGTACGGTCGGTGCGGCGTCCGGTCCCGGAAGGACACCGCGCACCCGTGTCTTCTTCGCGATCGCCACCTGCGTGTAGAGGATCAGGTGACCGGCCACATCGGCCTGGGCCACGGCCACTTCCCATGGCGTCATCGGGGGTGTCTCCCTGTTCAGCGCTTGAACCTGGCGGCGGACTTGTTCATCCAGCCAGGACACTTGTTCATGCCGTTGCAGTAGGCGGTGATGACACCGATCATCTGCCCTCTTCCGGCGTCGTACCGCCTGTCCTGGGTGTAGCGGGTAACCTGCGCCTTGACGATGATCTTCACCTGGGGGTGCCTGCCGTCAAAGGCGTAGCCCCAATATTCCAGGCCCCCCTTGCCGTCGTTCTTGTCCGCCTTGCCGTTGAGAGCGGCATTGACGATGCGGCAGGTACGGATGTTGTGGTTGCTGGAGAAGTGCGCCCAGCCCAACTCGCTGTTGCCGATGCGCGTAGGCACCTTCCGCCCGTCCCAGTCCTCCTGCTGGCACTTCTCGGTCTTGTTCCAGCGCGGAGGATCGGCGTGTGCGGCCCCGGCCTGCCCCAAGGTCGTGGCAGCAGCCGACAGGGTTACGAGCAACGCCCTCGTGACCCTGTCCGGCGTTGGCTCGCGACCGTTTTCGAGGTTCCCGGGGCTCAAGTCCTGAGCGTCGAGCGCTCTTTGATTTGCATGGGTGAGGGTCTCAACCCGCCCTCCCACCCCGCCTGTTGACTTTGCGGGTTCGGGTTGCGACGGAGCGTCAGTTGGTCTTACGGTGCTGCCAACACAAAGGCTCTGGACGTAAATCAACCCCCAGCAGGTGCAGACAACACCTGTGGGGGTTTGACCGAAGGAGCCGCCCCACTCACGTTAGGGCTACCCCAATGGCTGAGGCCAACTTTAGTACCGCCGACCTGTCCGCGCACCCGATGGCCAAGCCCGGGTACGGGAAACGCACCGCCCCCGGCCAGCAGCCGCGCGGCAAGGGCGACTTCGATCACCTGCTCCCCCGTGATGCCGCCATCGCCGGGTACCTCGACCGGCTTCCCGACGGCTCCGACATCTCCGTGAAGACGCTGGCCAGGACGACCGCGTACGGACAGTGCGCGCTCAGGACCTCGCTCAACAGGATCCAGGCCGCCGGGCACTTGCGGCGGGGGCAGGAGAAGGTGACGTCCGGCGCGGGGACCGAACTCTGGGTCACCCGGACGTTCTTCAGCCGGACCGCACGCGGTGACGAGTGGTGGGCCGCGTTCACGCGGGGTGACGTACCGCCGGAGAACTCCCCGTCGCCGCAGACCCGTTCGCGTGCCGTCGTCCTCCTCGCCGCGCTCAGCCGTACGGAGCCCTCGCTCTTCCTGTCCGGCGCCGAGTGCGCGCGGCTCGCTCCGCTGGTCGAGGAGTGGTTCGCGCGGGGTGCCGGTGCGGAGGCCGTCCGTACCGCCCTCACCGCCGGGCTGCCCTCACCCGTCCACTCCCCCGCCGCGCTGCTGCATCGGCGGCTCGTGGACAAGATGCCGCCGCCGGTGCCCGTACGACCCGTAGTACCTGAGGGGCAGGCCGTAAGACGCGTACGACTTCTGGAGTGCTCCGAGTGCCGGGTACCGGGGAGGCCGGAGGCGCTGCCGGGGGGATTGTGCCGGGGGTGTGCGGAGGCTTCCGTGCGCCCTCCTGTGCTTCTGGACTCCCCCGGTGTTCGGGGCCGGGCGGATGAGATCCGTGCTGCGATCGGGCTGCCGCCGCGAGAA
Organism: Streptomyces sp. 4F14; assembly: GCF_048159485.1. Taxonomy (NCBI): domain Bacteria; kingdom Bacillati; phylum Actinomycetota; class Actinomycetes; order Kitasatosporales; family Streptomycetaceae; genus Streptomyces; species Streptomyces sp. 4F14. Next base: position 29,158 of record NZ_JBLRVY010000015.1, on the reverse strand, counting down.
AGGACACCCGTATGACCGCTCCCACGGTCCGCCGACACTGCCCCGGGGCACCATTGAGGGGAGGAGGCAATGCCATGACCCCCAGCACCGCCGAGTACCCGCAGATGCCTGTCGAGGACTTCGAGGCGCTCGCCGCCGCAGCTCCCGAGAACGTGCGGCTCGAACTCGTCGACGGCCGGGTCCGTACCCGGGATCCGCTCAGCGTCGAAGACTTCGAGGAACTGGAGCAGCGGGCTCCGGAGACCGTTCGGCTTGAGTACATCAACGGAAAACTAGAGGTCAAGGCAGTGCCGGACGGTAATCACCGGGAGATCGCCCTCTGGCTGACGCTGCAAGTCGCCCAGCACCGCCCTGATCTCGGTTTCTATGGGGAGTCGGGGCTGGAGACAGGGGCGTACCGCAAGGGCCGCGCCCGGACGGACGGAGTGGTCGCGCGCAAGGGACACTTCACGGGGCACGGAGAGTGGTCGGAATCCGACGGCATCTTCATGGCCGTAGAGATCACTTCGCACGACCGGGACACTCACCGGCGCGATCGCGTCGACAAACCTGTCGGCTACGCCGAGGCCGGTATCCCTCTCTACCTCCTGATCGACCGCGACAACGACACCGTCGTCCTCTACCGCAGCCCCATGCACGGCCGCTACCAGGAGATCACGTCCTACCCCTGGGGTACGCCTGTTCCCCTTCCTCACCCCCTCGGTTTCGTCCTGGACACCACCGAACTCCAGGACTACGCCAACTGACCCTGTAACGCTTCCCCCTCCCCCCGCCAACTACAGACGTACCGCCTGACGCGAAGGAGGCGCCTGTGGGTGGCATGGGGAAAAGACGGGGTGGGCTCAGTGATCCGGAGGTGTTGGAAAACTTCTACCGGCGGCATGTGGGGGCCATAACCCGGTTCGTGGCCAGGCGAGTCGATGATCCACACACCGTCGCCGACCTCGTCGCCGAGGTCTTTCTCGCCGTCCTCGACTCGGGGCACACGTACCGCGCCGGGCTCGGGAGCGAGACCGCCTGGCTGTACGGGATCGCCCGGAACGTCGTCTCCGCCGAGTACCGGCGGGTCGCCCGGGAGGCCGAGCGGGTGCGGCGGGTTTCCGGGCGGCGGCTGCTCGACGCCGATGACATCGCGCGGCTGGAGGAGCAGCTCGACGCGGAGAGTCCGGGGCGTCGGGCGCTGAAGGCGCTGGCTCAACTCCCCGACGGGGAACGGGCCGTGATGGAACTGGTCGCCGTGGACCAGCTCGGCGTCGGGGAGGCCGCCGCCGCGCTCGGGATACGGCAGGTCACCGCGCGGGTCCGGCTGCACCGCGCGCGGAAGGCGTTGCGCGGGGCCGACGTCGTCGTACCGGAGATGTACACCGTGGGGGGCGAGGCATGACCTTTGAGGAGCGGTTGCTCGAACAGCTCAAGCAGGAGGCCGAGTTGCGGGGGGCGGCTCAAGTCCCCGCACCTCGGAGGGTGTTCACCCCGAGGCGCGTGCTCGTCGCCGGGGTCGTCTGTGCCGCCGTGTCCGTGGGGTGGGTCCTGTGGCCGGGCGCGTCCAGCCAGTCCGCCGCGTACGCCGTCGAGAAGAACGACGACGGCAGCGTCACGCTGTCCGTGAAGGAGTGGGGCCAGGAGGTCGCGCTGAACCTCAAGTCCGTGCCCGAGCAGATCAGCGGGAGCGGGGGGATGGCCGTAGACGTCGCCGGCAGTACGTGCGCCGCCGACCCCGGGGAGCCGATGCCGGACTGGGTGGAGAACACGGCCGGGCCGGACAAGGCCGTACGCAAGCACACGGCGTGGAAGGTGACGCTGCGGGCCGGGGCCGCGAAGCCGTACGTCGTCCACGTACGACTCACGGATGACGGCAGGCTCGTGCCCTGCACTCCCGACAAGAAACCCTGAACCAACGCCCGAGGGCGGTACCCCCCGTACCTGGGGAGTACCGCCCTCAGTAGTACTGCCGATCCGTCCCTCGCGGGAGATGGATCAGAAGTCCATGTCACCGCCCGGCATACCGCCACCGGCAGGCGCGGCGGCCTTCTCCGGCTTGTCGGCGATGACGGCCTCGGTGGTGAGGAAGAGCGCGGCGATGGAGGCCGCGTTCTGCAGCGCGGAGCGCGTGACCTTGGCCGGGTCGATGATGCCCTCGGCGACCAGGTCGACGTACTCACCGGTCGCGGCGTTGAGGCCGTGACCCGGGGTGAGGTTGCGGACCTTCTCCACCACGACGCCGCCTTCGAGGCCGGCGTTGACGGCGATCTGCTTCAGCGGGGCCTCAAGGGCGAGCTTGACGGCGGCAGCGCCGGTCGCCTCGTCACCCTCCAGCTCCAGCTTCTCGAAGACCTGGGAAGCCTGGAGCAGGGCCACGCCACCACCGGCGACGATGCCCTCCTCGACGGCGGCCTTCGCGTTGCGGACGGCGTCCTCGATGCGGTGCTTGCGCTCCTTGAGCTCGACCTCGGTCGCGGCACCGGCCTTGATGACGGCCACGCCGCCCGCGAGCTTCGCCAGGCGCTCCTGGAGCTTCTCGCGGTCGTAGTCCGAGTCGGAGTTCTCGATCTCGGCGCGGATCTGGTTGACCCGGCCGGCGACCTGGTCCGAGGAACCGGCGCCGTCGACGATCGTCGTCTCGTCCTTGGTGATGACGACCTTGCGGGCGCGGCCCAGGAGGTCCAGCGTCGTGTTCTCCAGCTTGAGGCCGACCTCCTCGGAGATCACCTCGCCGCCGGTGAGGATCGCGATGTCGTTCAGCATCGCCTTGCGGCGGTCGCCGAAGCCGGGGGCCTTGACGGCGACGGACTTGAACGTGCCGCGGATCTTGTTGACGACCAGGGTCGACAGGGCCTCGCCCTCGACGTCCTCGGCGATGATCAGCAGCGGCTTGCCCGACTGCATGACCTTCTCCAGGAGCGGGAGCAGGTCCTTGACGGAGCCGATCTTGGAGTTCGCGATCAGGATGTACGGGTCGTCGAGGGACGCCTCCATACGCTCCATGTCGGTCGCGAAGTACGCCGAGATGTAGCCCTTGTCGAAGCGCATGCCCTCGGTGAGCTCAAGCTCCAGGCCGAAGGTCTGCGACTCCTCGACCGTGATGACGCCTTCCTTGCCGACCTTGTCCATCGCCTCGGCGATGAGCTCGCCGATCTGGGTGTCGGCGGCGGAGATGGAGGCCGTGGAGGCGATCTGCTCCTTGGTCTCGACGTCCTTCGCCTGCTCCAGGAGGGCGCCGGAGACGGCCTCGACGGCCTTCTCGATGCCGCGCTTCAGAGCCATCGGGTTGGCGCCGGCGGCGACGTTGCGGAGGCCCTCGCGGACCAGTGCCTGGGCCAGGACCGTCGCGGTCGTCGTGCCGTCACCGGCTACGTCGTCCGTCTTCTTCGCGACTTCCTTGACCAGCTCGGCGCCGATCTTCTCGTACGGGTCCTCCAGCTCGATCTCCTTGGCGATGGACACACCATCGTTGGTGATCGTGGGGGCGCCCCACTTCTTCTCAAGGACGACGTTGCGGCCCTTGGGGCCGAGGGTGACCTTGACGGCGTCGGCGAGCTGGTTCATACCGCGCTCAAGGCCGCGCCGCGCCTCCTCGTCGAACGCGATGATCTTGGCCATGTGAAGTGGTCCCTCCAGGACTGGGGGTGAGTACCGCAGTGGACCGCGCCCGCGCCCGCGACGGACGGTCCCGCGGCTCGGTGGTCCCTTGCCCCACCCTCGCCGTGAACCTCACCGACTCGGTCCTTCGTTGTCACTCTCACGGGGAGAGTGCTAACGCCAATGATTAGCACTCGACCCCTGAGAGTGCAAGGCCGTACGGGTGGGGTGCGGGGGTTTGCGGGGGCTGCGGGGTGGGGACGGCGGGGGTCACGGGGGTGGCGGGGGCGGGGGGCGGGGGGACGACAAGAGACCCGCACCCTGGACAGGTGCGGGTCTCTTGTTGAATGTTCAGGCGGTGACGCGAACCATGTCGGCCTGCGGGCCTTTCTGACCCTGCGAGATCTCGAACTCGACTCGCTGGCCCTCTTCGAGGGTGCGGTAGCCGTCCATCTGAATGGCGCTGTAGTGGACGAAGACGTCCGCACCACCGTCGACCGCGATGAAGCCGTACCCCTTCTCCGCGTTGAACCACTTGACGGTGCCCTGAGCCATGCCTAACTCCCCTATTACTGGCCCTTGCGCGGATCCACACTTCGTGGATCCGGGTCAGACCTCACCCCCCTGCCGTATTGGGGGCGTGCGCCGGAACGCGTCGACCGCGGCTGAATGTATCTGTCCAACTGCCGTCTGCAACAGGTCAATCGGACGAGAATTCTGGACGCCCACGATCCGGAATGTGGTGAGAATTCACCAGAGTTCGGGGCAAGTCGGGCCCGACATATGCCACAAATGCCACGCAAGAGACGCGCACTTTGGCTACTTCTTGTCGGGTGTAAGGCAGAAATCAAGGGCTTCCGACTTGCGGGGCAAGAGCCAAACGGAAGCGGGTTCCCCAACCTTACCTCGTTCAACCACACAGAATTGCCCCCTCCGCTTCTGCACGGAGGGGGCAATTCTGTGAACAATGGGTAATGTCTGTTACCTACGGTTACTACCGGCTGGTAATGACATTAGGTCAACCGGAGAAATCAGCCTCCGGCGACCGCCGGGATGATGGAGACGCCGGCGCCGTCGGGAGTCGCCGTCTCCAGCCCCTGTTCGAAACGGACGTCGTCGTCATTGACGTACACATTGACGAACCGCCGCAGCTTGCCCTGATCGTCCAGGATGCGCGCGGAGATGCCCGTGTGGTTCTTCTCCAGGTCCGCGATGACCTCCCCGAGGGTCCCGCCCTCGGCGGCCACCTCGGCCTGCCCACCGGTGTACGTACGCAGGATGGTCGGGATACGAACGGTCACGCTCATGCGAGGCCAGCCTCTCGGAAGGAGTCCAGGGTCGGGCGGATGGTGGCGGTGAGGCCGGTGCCGGCGACCGCGTCGAGCGTCTTGAGGCCGTCACCCGTGTTGAGGACGACCGTCGTGAGGGACGGGTCCAGCAGCCCGTTCTCGATCAACTTCCGGGTGACCCCCACGGTCACACCCCCGGCGGTCTCCGCGAAGATCCCCTCCGTCCGCGCCAGCACCTTGATCGCGTCGACGATCTGCTCGTCGGTGACGTCCTCGACGGCGCCGCCGGTCCGCCGCGCGATGTCCAGCACGTACGGCCCGTCCGCAGGGTTCCCGATGGCCAGCGACTTCGCGATCGTGTCCGGCTTCTGCGGCCGTACGACGTCGTGCCCCGCCTTGTACGCGACGGACACCGGGCTGCACCCCTCCGCCTGCGCCCCGAAGATCTTGTACGGCTTGTCCGCGACGAGCCCCAGCTTGATCAGCTCCTGGAGCCCCTTGTCGATCTTCGTGAGCTGCGACCCGGAGGCGATCGGTACGACGAGCTGGTCCGGGAGTTCCCAGCCGAGCTGCTCGCAGATCTCGTACGCCAGCGTCTTGGAGCCCTCGGCGTAGTACGGCCGCAGGTTGACGTTGACGAAGCCCCAGCCCTCGCCCGCGGAGTCGCCGATCAGCTCGGAGCAGAAGCGGTTGACGTCGTCGTAGTTGCCCTCGATGCCGACCAGCTCACCGCCGTAGACCGCGGCCATGACGATCTTGCCCTGCTCCAGGTCGTGCGGGATGAAGACGCAGGAACGCAGGCCCGCGCGAGCCGCTGCCGCGCCGACGGCACCGGCGAGGTTGCCCGTCGAGGAGCAGCTGAGGGTGGTGAAACCGAAGGCGCGCGCCGCTTCGAGCGCCTGCGCCACGACACGGTCCTTGAAGGAGTGGGTCGGGTTGCCGGAGTCGTCCTTGACGAACAACTTGCCCTGCTCGACGCCGAGTTCGGCGGCGAGACGGTCGGCCTGGACGAGCTTGGTCCAACCCGGGTTGATGTTCGGCTTGTCGGCCACGTCCGCCGGTACGGGGAGCAGGGGGGCGTAGCGCCAGATGTTGGCGGGGCCCGCGGCGATGCGCCGCTTGAGTTCTTCGGGGTCGTACGAAGAGAAGTCGTACGCGATCTCCAGCGGCCCGAAACACTCCTCGCACGCGAAGAACGGGCCGAGGGGGACGCGGTGACCACACTCGCGACAGCTCAGCGCCGCGGCGGGACCGAGGTCGACAGTGGTCGTGGCGATGGTCTGCACAGCCATGGAGGCGAGGCCCTTTCTCCTCATCTTCCTCACGACGCATCTCGCCGTGAGACGGATTTGGCACCTTCCCTAGCCGGGAGCCTCGCTGCGTGATCACGCACGAGACCGGCTGGAGGGTTGCCGGGGCTTCATCGGGCCGTATCCCTCTGCCCCTCTGGATGAGCGGTATGAAGTTATGAGTGGAGCTGTCCGCGGGCGGCCCCCGACATGCGATGGTCACCAGCGTTGTTCAAGACTGTAACCGAAGGCCACGACAGTTGAGATAGTCGTCCGAGGCGCGAGATGGATCACACTGGGCAGTGTGACCGTGACAGTGAGGAGCCGCTGACTGTGCTGGAAGAAGTCGAGCGCTGGCTGGCCACCCGCTCCTGGTCGGTGACCGATCGCCCCCTGCACCGGATCATGGCCGCGAAGCGGGCCTCCGGGCGGACCGTCTCCGTGGTCCTGCCCGCGCTGAACGAGGAGGCGACGGTCGGTGACATCGTCGCGGTCATCCGCCACGACCTGATGCTCCAGGTCCCGCTCGTCGACGAGCTCGTGGTCGTCGACTCCGGCTCCACCGACCGTACGGCGCAGGTGGCGGCGTCCGCGGGGGCGCGGGTCGTCCACCGCGACGCGATCCTCCCGCGCATTCCCGCACTGCCCGGCAAGGGTGAGGTCCTGTGGCGGTCCCTCCTCGCCACCACCGGCGACATCGTCTGCTTCATCGACGCCGACCTGCGTGACTTCTCCTCCGACTTCGTCTCCGGCATCGTCGGCCCGCTGCTGACCGATCCGGACGTGGACCTCGTCAAGGGCATGTACGACCGCCCGCTCGCGGGGGCCTCGGGTCAGGGCGGCCGGGTGACCGAGCTGATGGCCCGCCCCCTGCTGAACATGCACTGGCCCCAACTCGCGGGCTTCGTGCAGCCGTTGGGGGGCGAGTACGCCGCCCGGCGCAGCCTCCTGGAGCAACTGCCGTTCCCGGTCGGGTACGGGGTCGAGCTGGGCATGCTGGTCGACGCCCTGCATCTGGTGGGCCTCGACGCGCTGGCCCAGGTCGACATCGGGGTCCGCAAGCACCGGCACCAGGACGGGCAGGCGCTGGGGCGGATGTCGGCGGCGATCTACCGCACCGCCCAACTGCGGCTCGCCCGGGGGCACTTGATCCGGCCCTCCTTGACCCAGTTCGAGCGGGGGGAGGACGGGTTCGAGGCGCGGACGTACTCGGTGGACACGGAGGAGAGGCCGCCGATGGTGGAGGTGGCGGAGTACGCGCGGCGGGAGGTGGCGTGAGGGGGCGTGCGTGAGGGGGCCTGCGGGGCTGGTCCTGGGGGGGCTGGTCCTGTGGGGGTAACCGGGTAGTACCTGGGTAGGGCATACCCCGGTGTCCCATGCCACGTATACGTTCCGAACGTTTGAGCAGCGCGGCGCCTGGCTAGGTTCAGGCGTATGACGTTCGGTGCTTCGCGTGTGCTCGTCGCCTCCAACCGGGGCCCCGTCTCCTACTCCGTCGGCGACGACGGCACGCTCCACGCCAAGCGCGGTGGCGGCGGTGTCGTCTCCGGGCTCTCCGCGATCGACCCGGACTCCGGCGCGCTGTGGGTGTGCAGCGCCCTGTCCGACGGCGACCGCGAAGCCGTACGGCGGGGTGTGGGCGAGCCCGGGACGCGGATGCTCGACATCCCGGCCGACGTGCACGCCGACGCGTACAACGGGGTCGCCAACTCCGTGCTCTGGTTCGTGCACCACATGCTGTACCAGACGCCGCTGGAGCCCGTGTTCGACGCGGAGTTCCGGCGGCAGTGGGCGTCGTACGAGGCGTACAACCTCGCGTTCGCCGAGGCGCTCGCGGAGGGGGCCGCCGAGGGGGCGGCCGTACTCGTGCAGGACTACCACCTGTGCCTCGTGCCCGGGATGCTGCGCGCGCTGCGGCCCGACCTGCGGATCGGGCACTTCTCGCACACGCCGTGGGCCCCGCCGGACTACTTCGCGCTGCTGCCCGACGACATCCGTACGCAACTCCTGACCAGCATGCTCGCCGCCGACCGGCTCGGGTTCCTCACCCGGCGGTGGGCCGACGCGTTCGCCGCGTGCTGTCCCGACGGGACCGGGTCGACCGGGATCGGGGTGCATCCCCTCGGCGCCGACGCGGACTTCCTGCGCGAGCGCGCGGACCAGGCCGACGTACGGGACCGGGTCGTCTCCCTGCGCGAGGAGATCGGGGAGGGGCGGCTCGCCGTCGTCCGCGTCGACCGGACCGAGCTGTCCAAGAACATCGTGCGGGGGCTACTGGCTTACCGGCACCTGCTGGATACCCGCCCCGAATGGCGTAACCGCGTGGTCCACGTGGCTTTCGCGTACCCCTCCCGGCAGGACCTCAAGGTGTACCGGGACTACATGGACGAGGTCCAGCGGGTCGCCGCCGAGATCAACTCCGTCTACGGGACGGCGACTTGGACCCCCGTACTGCTCCATCTCAAGGATGACTTCGCCCGGTCCCTCGCGGCGTACCGGCTCGCCGACGTCGCCCTCGTCAACCCCGTCCGGGACGGCATGAACCTCGTCGCCAAGGAGGTGCCCGTCGTCTCCGACGAGGGGTGCGCCCTGGTCCTCTCGCGGGAGGCGGGGGCGTACTGGGAGCTGCGCGACGACGCGATCACCGTCAATCCGTACGACATCCTGGAGACCTCCGCAGCTCTCCACGAGGCGCTCTCCATGCCGCGTGAGGAGCGGGCGGAGCGGACGAAGCGGCTCGCGGCGGCGGCCACCGCGCTGCCGCCGACGCAGTGGTTCCTGGATCAGCTGACGTCGTTGACCAGCTGACCCAGAAGTTCTACGACTCCGGGGGGACCGGCCACGACCAGGTCGGCCCTGTCCCTGAGGGCGGTCACCTCCTCGCTGCCGCTACAGACGAGGACGCCGGGGGTGCCGGCCTCGCGGAGAGCGTCCACGGCGTCGAAAGCGGGCAGGTCGCCCAGGTCGTCCCCGGCGTACAGCACCGCCGTCACGCCGGTCTCCTCGACGAGGCTGTGGAGTGCCGCCCCCTTGTCCATCCCGGCCGGCCTGATCTCCAGCACGAGCCGGCCCGGTTCGACGATCAGGCCGTGCCGGGCGGCGAGTTCGGCGATCGGCTGCCGCAGGGCTTCCCACAGGCCCTGCGGGTCCTTCGCACGCCGGGTGTGCACGGCGACGGCCCGGCCCTTCTCCTCCACCCACACGTCCATTGCCCCCAGAATGCCGGGGAGTTCGGCGCGTACGGCGTCCAGGGCGGGGGGCGGGGGCGGGGCGGTGACCGTCTTCGTGGCCTGGTCCCAGCGCTCGGCGCCGTAGTGGCCGAGGACCGTCATCCCCTCGACACCCTCGAACTGCCCGTAGCGGACGGCCACTTCGGCGGGGCGGCCGGTGATGACGGCGATACGCGCACCCCTCTCCGCGAGGGCGGCGAGGGCTTCTGTGGCGCCGGGGTAGGGGCGGGACTTCTCCGGGTCCTCGACGATGGGGGCGAGGGTGCCGTCGAAGTCGAAGGCGAGGAGGGTGCGGGAGGGGTGGGTGCGGAGGGTGGCGAGGGCTTGGCGGGCCAGGGGGGTGAGGTGGGTACCCATGGGGTCGACAGTAGAGGGTCGGGTGCGGGTTGGTGGGGGCCGGTCGCGCCCTGCGGCGGAGCCGCTATCAGATACAGCCCCGCGCCCCTAAAAGACTTCGGGTGCAGATCCGTGGGGCTAATGCGCCGGGTGACTGGTTGCTTTTAAGGGGCGCGGGGAACTGCGCGATCAGCCACATCCCACCCGCAGCCCGTAGTCCTCCCGTACCCCCCACCCCCTACCGCTCCTCCCGCCGCCCCTCCCGAACCCTCCGCAGGCGGTTCACCGTCACCGGATCCGCGGCCAAGGCCCTGGGGTCGTCCAGCAGTGCGTTGAGGAGTTGGTAGTAGTGGACGGGGGACATGCCCAGGTCCTCGCGGATCGCGCGTTCCTTTATGCCGGGGCTGGGGAACGTGCGGCGCTCCAGCGCCAGGACGTCACGTTCCCGCCGGCCCAGCTCGGTATCTGGCATACCCCGACAGTAGTACCCGGTTACGACAAGCCGCTCTCCGCGGCCAGCGCCTCGGTCTCCAGCCCGCGCAGCACGTCGTCGGGACGTACCCCGGGCGCCACCGCCGTACCGATCCCCTTCTTGATGGACGCCGCGACGGTGGCCCAGGAGGTACGACCCACGGGGTACAGCTCAGAGAGGGGCAGCTGCTCCAGGAAGGGTTCGAGGTCGCGGTCCTCGGGCGCCGTGCTCATCACCTCGGACGCGGAGGAGGTCACCGGCAGCAGGTCGTACTCACGGGAGAACGCGAGCACGTTGTCCTCGTCGTACACGAAGTCGAGGAACTTGCCGATCTCGGCCCGGTGCCCGTGCTGTTTGAACGCGGTCATCCAGTCGGCGACACCCATCGTGAGCGGCCGCACCCCGGCCTTCCCGGGCATGGGGACCATGCCGTACTGGACCCCCTTGTCCCGGGCCGTCTTCATCAGCGAGGGATGCCCGATGAGCATGCCCACATCACCGGCGGCGAAGGAGGAGAACGCGGTGGCACGATTCAGCTTGGCGGGCGCGACGGGCCCCGTGAGGCCCTTGTCGACGAGTTTGTCCTTGAGCCAGGTGAACGTCCGGACGTTCTCGGTGGAGTCGAGGCTGTAGGTCCCGGCGGTGGAGGTGTACCCCCCGCCCCCGCTGAGCATCCACTGCATGGCCTCGGCCTGCGCCTCCTCGGGCCCGAGGGGCAGGGCGTACGGGTAGTCCACCCCCGCGTCCTTCAACTTGGCGGCGGCACCGGCGAGTTCGTCCCAGGTCGTGGGCGGCGCGGTGATGCCGGCCTTGGCGAAGAGGCCCTTGTTGTAGAAGAGGAGCCGGGTGGAGGCCGCGAAGGGCATCCCGTACTGCTGCCCGTGCACCTTGCCCGCGCTGCCGAGCTGGGAGACGAAGTCGGCCTGGGTGGGGATGGAGAGCAGGTCGCCGGCCTTGTAGAGGAGTTCACGGGCGGCGTAGTCGGCGTACGACCCGATCTGCGCCATGTCGGGCGCGTTCCCGGCGTCGACCATGGACTTGACCTTGCTGTCGACGTCGTTCCAGGAGTACACGCTGACCTGGACGTCGACGTCGGGGTTCTTCTCCTCGTACGCCTTGGTGAGCTTGGCCCAGTACTTGGTGGAGCTGTTGGCCGCGCTGTCCCCATAGTCCGCGGCGACGAGTCTCAGGGTCACCTTTCCGGAGTCACTCCCGAGTACCCCGCACCCCCCGATACTCACGGTCATCCCCAACGCGACCACGCCCCCGACCCAACCCCGCTGCACCACTGTTGTCTGCTCCATACACGTTGTCCGATAGTCGGATCAAGGTCTACACCACCCCAGTGGACTAGACCTCTCCCGGGTCCTCGGCCACACTGTTCTCCGTGAGACATGTCATCGCCCTCGACGTGGGCGGCACCGCGATGAAGGGTGCCCTGGTCGGCGCGGACGGCGCGCTGCTGCACCGCGACCGCAGGCCCACGGCCCGCGAGCGGGGCGCCGAGGCGGTGATCGGCGGCATCCTCGACTTCGCGGCGGACCTCCGGTCGTACGGGGTACGCCACCTGGGTGAACCGGCGCTCGCCTCGGGCCTCGCGGTCCCCGGCATCATCGATGAGACCTCAGGGGTAGCCGTCTACGCCGCGAACCTCGGCTGGCGCGACGCCCCCCTGCGCGACCTCCTGGCGACCCGTACCGGTACCCCTGCGGCGCTAGGGCACGACGTCCGCACGGGCGGCCTCGCGGAGGGCCGCCTCGGCGCCGCCCGCGACACCCCCCGCTTCCTCTTCCTCGCCCTCGGCACCGGCATCGCGGGCGCGATCGGCACCCCCACGGGCATCGACCCCGGCGCCCACGGCTCCGCCGGCGAGATCGGCCACATCGTCGTACGCCCCGGCGGCATCCCCTGCCCCTGCGGACAGCGGGGCTGCCTGGAGCGGTACGCGTCGGCGGCGGCGGTGTCGGAGGCATGGGCCCGCGCGTCGGGCGAGCCCACGGCGGACGCGGCGGACTGCGCGAAGGCGGTGGAGGCGGGGGACGTGAGGGCGGTGGAGGTCTGGCAGCAGGCGGTGACGACCCTCGCGGACGGCCTGCTGACGGCCCTGACCCTCCTGGACCCGACGAGGATCGTGATCGGGGGCGGATTGGCGGAGTCGGGGGAGACCCTCTTCACCCCGCTACGGAAGGCGATCCAAGATCGAGTGACGTTCCAACACACCCCGGCTCTGGTCCCGGCGGCCCTGGGTGACACGGCGGGCTGCCTAGGAGCTGGCCTGATGGCGTGGGATCTTCTCAAGGAATCGGCCGGTATGGAGGAAACGCCGTGAGGGCAGCTCACTCAGGGGCGCGGGGAACTGCGCGAACAACCACGACGAACCCGCACCCGACAACGCTCCTCACCGGCGCAACAACAGTCCTCCCCTCAGGAACTTCCGTCCAGGACATCGCCGTTGACGGCAAGCACATCACCTCCGAGGCCCCCCAGACCGCCCACCGCATCGACCTCACCGGCCACTACCTCATCCCCGGCTTCGTCGACCTCCACAACCACGGCGGAGGCGGAGCCTCCTTCTCCGGCACCGCCGACGACGTACAGACCGCCCTCCAAACGCACCGCACCCACGGCACCACCACCCTCGTCGCCTCCACCGTGACGAACGACCTGGACGTCCTCGCCCGACAGGCGGGCCTGCTCAGCGAGTTCGCCGAGGACGGAGAGATCGCCGGCATCCACTTCGAGGGCCCGTTCATCTCCCCGTGCCGCAAGGGCGCCCACTCCGAGGCTCTGCTGAGGCACCCGGACCCGGCGGACGTACGGAAGCTGATCGACGCGGCGCGGGGCCACGCCACGATGCTGACGCTGGCCACCGAACTCCCCGGCGGAATCGACTCGGTGAGGCTTCTCACGGAGCACGGGGTGATCGCGGCGATCGGCCACACGGACGCGACGTACGAGCAGACGAGGGAGGCGATCGAGGCGGGCGCGACGGTGGCGACGCACCTGTTCAACGCGATGCCCCCACTGGGCCACCGGGCCCCCGGCCCGGTCGCCGCGCTGCTCGAAGACCCCCGTGTCACCGTCGAGTTGATCAACGACGGCACCCATCTGCACCCCGCCGCCCTGGAGTTGGCGTTCCGGCTGGCCGGCGCGGAGCGCGTCGCGTTCATCACGGACGCGATGGACGCGGCCGGCATCGGCGACGGCAGGTACCTGCTGGGCCCGCTGGAGGTCGAAGTCGCAGGCGGCGTCGCGCGGTTGGTGGAGGGCGGCGCTATCGCGGGGTCGACGCTGACGCTGGACCGCGCGTTCAAGCGGGCGGTGACGGTCGACGGCATCCGGATCGAGGACGCCGTACAGGCACTGTGCGTCAACCCGGCCCGCCTGCTGGGCCGTTGGGGTGAGATCGGCTCCCTGGAGCCCGGCAAGCTGGCCGACCTCCTCGTCCTGGACGAGAACTTCGACCTCAAGGGCGTGATGCGGCACGGCAGTTGGGTAACTACACCTGAACTGGCGTGAAATCGGCAGCCCCAGGGCGCTGACCCTTTGGCATGATCTGACCTTTGGAAGGATGCCGTAAGCGCCGACGAGGGGAGGTCGAGGCTGGTGATCCTCACGGTCACGCTCAACACCGCGCTCGACATCACCTACCGCGTGAAGGGGCTGCGCCCGCATACGACCCACCGCGTCTCGGACGTTCTCGAACGGCCGGGCGGCAAGGGCCTGAACGTCGCCCGCGTCCTCGCCGCCCTCGGCCACGAGGTGACGGCGACGGGCTTCGCGGGCGGTACGACGGGGAAGGTCGTACAGGACCAACTCACCCTGATTCCCGGGGTGGTGGACGCGCTCGTGCCGATCTCCGGGCACACCCGCAGGACCGTCGCGGTCGTGGACACGCACACAGGTGAGACGACTCAGCTGAACGAGCCGGGCCCGGTCGTCACGTCCGCCGAGTGGGGTGCGTTCCTGGAGGTGTACGGCCAACTCCTGCTGTCCGCCTCGGCAGTTGCCCTGTGCGGGAGCCTGCCGCAGGGCGTACCGGTGGGCGCGTACGCGGGGTTGGTGCGGGCGGCGCGGACGGCGGGGGTGCCGGTGCTGCTGGACACGAGCGGGGAGCCGCTGCGGCGCGGGGTCGCGGCCCGGCCCGACATCATCACCCCGAACGCCGACGAACTCGCCGAACTCACCGGCTCCCACGACCCGTTGCGCGCGGCGCAGGACGCGCGGCGCCGGGGCGCCCGCTCGATCATCGCCTCCCTGGGCCCCGAGGGCCTCCTCGCGATGACCCCGGAGGGCCGCTGGCACGCCACCCCGCCGGCCCGCCTGCGCGGCAACCCCACCGGCGCCGGCGACTCCGCCACCGCCGGCCTCCTCTCCGGCCTCCTCGACCAACTCCCCTGGCCGCAGAGGCTCTCCCGGGCGGTGGCCCTGTCGATGGCGACCGTACTGGCGCCGGGGGCGGGGGAGTTCGACCGGGGGGCGTACGAGGAGTGGGTGGGGCGGGTGGCGGTGACGGGGGAGGTCAGCGCGGCTTAGGGCGCTTCGGTGCGTGCTCTCGGGGTGCCGGGCGTCGCGACGCCGCGGAGATCCATCAGGAGCGCCCTTAGTCGAGGGTCTTGACCTGGCCCTTGCGCAGGGCCATCTGGTCCAGCAGGACGTTGCACTTGTCGCCGGACTGGCAGGAGATCGTGATGGTGTTGGTGCCCTTGGTCAGGGTCGGCCAGGCGTAGGTGTTGGTCCAGGCCCGGGTGGGGTCCGTGGAGTGGGTGAAGTTGCCGAAGTTCACCTTGCTGCCGAAGGGCTTGCCGTTGACGGAGAGGGTCATCTCCTGATCCTCGCCCGTCACGTTGAAGAGGGCGAAGACGGTGTAAGTCCCGTTCTCCGGAATGCCGTTGACGGTCCAGGTGACCGAGGCGCCCTCGGCGTTGAGACCGGTGACGTACGTCCCGGACTTCGAACCCTTTATGTCCGAGGCGGTGGTCGCTCCGCCGTCCAGCTTCATCGCCTTCGCGTCGGTCGTCCCGGGCAGCTCGTCCTCGGCCTTCGGGCTGCTGCTGGACCCGCCCTCCGAGGCGCTCGCCGACGTGGACGCCTCGGGCGCCGGGGTCGTGCCGCCGTCGGCCTCCTTGTCCTTGTCGCCGAGGGACACCGCGATGACGATGCCGACGACGACCGCGAGGACGACGGCCACGGCGCCGATCAGGAGGCCCTTGGTGTTGGGGCCGCGACCGCCGCCGCCCCGGTTGCCGGCGCGCGGCGGCTGCTGCGGGGGCGGTCCCTGGTGGAGGCCCTGCGGGGGGCCGTACGCGCCCTGCTGCTGGGGGGCGCCGTACTGCTGAGGTTGGGGGGGTTGCCCGTACTGCTGGGGTACCTGGCCGTAGGCGGCCGTCTGCTGCTGCGGGGCCGCGGCGGGGCGGCGGTCGCCGACCGCGCGGACCCGGTTGACCGAGTTCGGGTAGCCGTAGCCCCCGGACGGCGGCTGAGCTCCCCGGGCCTGTCCGTCCTCGTAGAGGTAGCCGAACGGGTCGTCGTCCTCCGGCGTGCTCGCGCCGTTGTTGCCGGGCGTCATCCCTCGAACTCCTCAACAGGTGCGGGGCCGTAAACATGGGTGGTGAGGAGAGCGAGCCTACCCGCTCCGATTGGGCCGAACGGGTGAGTCCGGCCCCTCAAACCCTCTGACCTGCGGCTTATCCGGCCCGGCGGTGCTGTTTGGGACGAGATCGTTTCTCGACGTACATCCGCTCGTCAGCGGACTTCAGCACCTCGTCCGCCGACATGCCGCACTGTGCCCACCCGATCCCGAAGCTGGCCCCCACCCGCACGGCCCGCCCCTCGGCGCGGATCGGCTGGATGATCTCGTTCCTGAGGCGTACGGCGAGGTCGGTGGCGTCGGCGCGGCCGAGGCCGTCGGCGAGGATCACGAACTCGTCGCCGCCGAGCCGCGCGACCGTGTCGCCGTCGCGGACCGCCCGGCCCAGGCGCCGGGCGACCTCGATGAGGACGGCGTCGCCCGCGTTGTGCCCGAAGCGGTCGTTGATCGACTTGAAGCCGTCGAGGTCGCAGAAGAGGACGGCGAGGCCCTTCGTGCCGTCGTCGCGGACGCCCTCGTCGGGGGCGACGACGTGCACGTGGTCGTACCCGTCATACCCAGGGGTGGGGGCGGGGTGGTAGTCGAAGCCGTAGCCGTTCGCGTCGTGCGCGCCGGGGCCGTACGTGCGGTCCATCGCGTCGAGCGCGGCGGGGTGGGCGGGCTGCGGGCGGGTGCAGATCCGGGCGGAGAGGCGGGTGCGCAGCTCGGCGGCGTTCGGGAGGCCGGTGAGGGAGTCGTGGGAGGCGCGGTGGGCGAGCTGGAGCTCGCGGCGCTTGCGGTCCTCGATGTCCTCGATATGGGTGAGGAGGAAGCGCGGCCCGTCGGCGGCGTCTGCTACCACGGAGTTACGGAGTGACACCCATATGTACGTGTCGTCCCGGCGGCGCAGTCTCAGTTCCGCGCGGCCTCCCTCCGCGGAGGTACGCAGGAGGATGCCGATGTCCTCGGGGTGGGCGAGGTCCGAGAAGGCGTAGCGGCGCATCGCGGAGGCGGGGCGGCCCAGCAGACGGCACAGGGCGTCGTTCGTCCGGAGTATTCGGCCGTGCTGTTCGCCGCCCAGTTCGGCGATGGCCATACCCGAGGGGGCGTACTCGAAGGCGGCGCGGAACGATTCCTCGCTCGCCCTGAGGGCCTGCTGCTCGCGCTCCAGGCGGACCAGGGCGCGCTGGATGTTGGAGCGCAGGCGGGCGTTGCTGATCGCTATGGCCGCCTGGAAGGCGTACATCTGAAGTGCTTCGCGGCCCCAGGCGCCCGGCAGCCGGCCGTTGCGCGGGCGGTCCACCGACAGGACGCCGATCAGCTCGCCGCACGTACCCCCCTGGGAGGGTGGGGTGTACATGGGGGCGAAGAGGCGGTCCGAGGGGTGCCACTCGTCCTCGAAGCGGGGCGGGGGGCCGTCGGTGTACCACTGGGGTACGTCATCGTCGTCCAGTACCCAACCCTCGGTGTGCGGGATGAAGACCAGGTCTCCCCACCGCTCGCCCATCGCGAGGCGGCGCTCCCAGGACTCGCGGGAGCCGACGCGGCCGGTGATGAGCGCCTCCGCGGCCGGGTTCCCGGCGAAGGCGGCGACGACGAGGTGGCCGTCGTTCCGTACGAGGTTGACGCACGCCAGCTCGTAGCCGAGGGCGTTCACGACTCCGTCCGCGACCGTCTGCAAGGTGTCCGCCAGGCTGCGGGCCGTGTTCATGTCGGCCATCGCCTGGTGCAGTTGCCGCAGGGACGCGAGGCGGACATAAGGTTCCGACTCGGTCTCCATGTTCGCCCTCCCCCCGAGACTTCGCAGCGAATCAAGGGTTGTTCATCGGCGTACCTTTTCACCGCCACTGAATCACAGCGCGCCGCCAACTCGGTACACAGGGTCAACAATTCTTGTCCCTTGTGACTCAAGTCACAGCAAAACGTGAACAATTGGTCGGCGTTTCTGTAATTTCCAGAGTGGCACGAGACGTGTTACTGACTGTTCAGAGAACGCTTACTGTACGTCGATGGTTCCACCGGGGCCGCTGAGTTCGGGTCGGTCGTAGGACCTGGTCGTACGACCGCTCTCGGGCCGAAGTCCGATGTGTCCGGCGTGGGCGGACACTAGCGTCCCTGACTGTGCCGAACTTCTCCCCCGCCCCCGTACCCACCCTCACCGGGCATGCTGAGGGGGTGAGCAACGACGAGTTCCGGGCCGCGATGGCCCGGCTGGCCGGTGGTGTGGTGCTGGTCACCGCGCAGGAACCGCCCCTGGACGCCGACGATCCCACCGCGCCGCCCGCCGAGGATGTCGGGATGACCGCGACCGCGTTCATGTCCGTCTCCCTCGACCCTCCCCTCGTCATGGTCAGCCTCCGCGGCGGCTCCCGGATGGACGACCTCCTCGACGAACAGCCCCTGTGGGCCGTCTCCGTCCTCTCCGAGAGCCAGCGGCACATCGCCGGGCGCTTCGCGATGAAGGGGCGGCTCAGCGACCGGCTCCTCTTCGAGGACATCCCGTACCTGAGAGGGACGCTCAGCGGGGCGCCGATGGTGGGCGGGGCGCTCGCGAACCTGGAGTGCCGGACCGAGCGGCGGGTGGTCGCCGGGGACCATACGTTGGTGATCGGACGAGTCCTTTCGGCTTCCGTGCCGAGTGCGGAGGGCGGGCCGTTGTTGTACTTCCGGGGTAGGTACCGGCAACTGGGGTAGGGGGCGGCGCGGGAAACGCGTCGCGGCCTCCCGAGGGGTCGGCCTAGGGTGCCGTCATGCCCGTACCCCGACTCGAAGAGATCACGCCCGCCAATTTCACGAAGGCGATCGGCGTCGCCGTGCGGCCGGACCAGGAGTTCGCCGTCGCGCCGGTCGTGAAGTCGCTGGCGGAGGCGTATGTGCATCCCCGGGTCGCCTGGCCCCGGCTGATCCTCGACGGGGAGCGTGCCGTCGGGTTCCTGATGGCGTTCCTCGACGTCGACTGGCGGGAGGACGGGGGGTCGCTGCGGCGGTCCGGCCTGTGGCGGCTCAATATCGACGCCGGGGAGCAGGGGAAGGGCTACGGGCGGTTCGCCGTGGAGGCCGTCGCGGAGGAGCTACGGGGGCGGGGGGGTACGTGAGATGTACGTCACCTGGCATACCGGGGAGCTGGGTCCCGAGGAGTTCTATCTCGGCCTGGGGTTCCGGAAGAACGGGGAGACGGTGGGGGACGCGGGGGAGGAAGAGGTCGTGGGGGTACTGGAGTTGGGGTGAGGGTGGAGACTCCCGGGGACGGCTGGGGTGCCCCGCCCGGCGTACCTCTCCGGTACCCCGTACCCGTACCTCTCCGGTACCCCGTACCCGTACCTCTCCGGCAGCGGCGTACCCGTCCCTCACCAGTCCCGGCCCGAGCGGCCCTTCTTCGTCTCCGCGCGGGCCTTCTTCTCCCGCAGGCGGCGTTCGTTGATGCCGCGGGGGATGCGGGTGGCGCGGCGGGGCTTCGGCGGTGGGGCGGTGGCCTCCGCGAGGAGGGCCGCGAGGCGGACGGCCGCGGCTTCGCGATTGCGCCACTGCGAACGGTGCTCGGAGGCGCGGACGACGACGACGCCGTCGACGAGGCGGGCGGCGAGGCGCTCCAGCGCGCGTTCTTTCCAGACGGGCGGCAGCGATTCCGTGCGGGCCAGGTCGAAACGGAGTTCCACTTGCGTGTCGCTCGTGTTGACGTGCTGGCCGCCCGGTCCCGACGACCGCGAGAAACGCCAGATCAGCTCGGCCTCCGGGAGGGAGACGGAGCCTCGGATGAGGTGGGGACCGGACATGCGTTCCATGGTGGGGGCGGCGGGGGCGGGAGTCACGCGAATTACCGGGCGTTCCCGCGGAGCGCGGGTGTCCGGGAGGTGGCCGGCGGGCGAAGGGTAAAGAAAGTAAAGGGGCCGGGAACCTTTGCGGCACCCTGGGGCGTTCTTCGTGGTAGCTGTAGGTTCACGCCGTACAGCAAGCCGGATGCGGCACCGACGTACGACAACAAGGGAAGGACTCCCAACCATGGCTGTAAGCCTGTCCAAGGGTGGCAACGTCTCGCTCACCAAGGAGGCTCCGGGCCTGACCGCCGTCACCGTGGGCCTCGGCTGGGACGTCCGTACGACCACCGGAACGGACTTCGACCTCGACGCCTCCGCCATCGCGGTCAACCCGGCGGGCAAGGTCTACTCCGACGCCCACTTCGTCTTCTTCAACAACAAGCAGACCCCGGACAGCACGATCGTCCACACGGGCGACAACCGCACGGGTGAGGGCGACGGCGACGACGAGCAGATCCAGGTCAACCTCGCGGGCCTCCCCGCCGACATCGACAAGATCGTCTTCCCGGTCTCGATCTACGACGCGGAGAACCGCTCGCAGAACTTCGGCCAGGTCCGCAACGCGTACATCCGCATCCTCAACCAGGCCGGCGGCGCGGAGATCGCCCGCTACGACCTCTCCGAGGACGCCGCCACCGAGACCGCCATGGTCTTCGGCGAGCTGTACCGCAACGGCGCGGAGTGGAAGTTCCGCGCGGTCGGCCAGGGCTACGCGTCGGGCCTCGCGGGGATCGCGCAGGACTTCGGGGTGAACGTCTGAGGTCCATCAGGATCTAGGTGACCGAAGGGGCTCCGGCTGCTGGATGCGGCCGGGCCCCCTTCGGCCCTGACCTGTTGTTTTCCAACGGATTGCGGCACTGCCGCCGCCTGAAGCTGTTGCCCTTCGCGGTCGGCTCTGGCACCCTTTACCTGCAAGGTCCCATGTGTCCGAGTGAGGGCGCTCAAGGGGTCTTGCTCTCGTAGGCCCCCGGTTTTCGCCGGGGGTTTCTGCGTTTCAGGACGAGGCGTCGCCATCCACCCAGACGACGCCGTCGGTTCCGTACCCGGGAAGCCAGTGATGCCGGAGCCGCTTGTACGCCTTGGACATGGAGCCCATCGCGGTCATCTTGGGCCACACCTCCGGACGCGCAAGCATCAGATGGTGGAAAGCGGCGTACCCCACCAGGTCGGCAGCCTGGATGAGCTGGCTGTACCTGCTGTCCTGCATGACAGGGTCTTCCAGCACACGGCGCGAGGCCAGCGGCAGACTGCGGTGAGCGTCACGGTAGGGCTTGGCACCGCGGATGGCCTGCCTCCACACGTCCTGTGCCTTCTCCTGGCCCACCTCTTCCACTTCGTCGGGGCCGGACTGGCCGTCGCACATGATCACGACGCGGGTTTCCTCCTCAAGCGCCCACACTTCGAGGTGGCTCACGAAGGCCCGGTACACCGTGGCTATGCGCGACGTGCCACCTGCGACGGTGAGAACGCGGACGCTCTCGCACTTGGCGAGGTGCCTGAGCATCAGGTCGTGAGCGGCGATCCTCGCCGGCCTGCCGAAGCTCTTGTTCTGGTTCTCCGTGGCACATGGCCGCCCGCGTCCCTTCACCAGGTCCACGGCGTGCAACTCGGTGTTCTTGGGAACGCCCCAGGTCTCTTGCAGCTTGCGGCGCCCCTCCAGCCAGTGGTGAAGCAGGTCGCTCCAGCCCTCTTCCGGGACCAGCAGGCCCGTCAAGGTGCGGCCTTGGTCCGCGCCGGAATCGTCGACGTAGCAGAAGTACACCCAGCGGAATATATGGTCGCTACCGGATTCAGGGGAAATCACCGCTGTGATACCGGACTCGGGCCCCGGAACTCCTCATTCTTGCCGGGGTGCCTAGAACACTTCGGCTTCCTCCGTGAAGAGTTCACTCAACCAGGCAGCCGCCGCCTCCGCGTTGTCCCGCGGCATCCCGTTCCCGGTCGCGAACACCCGCCCCCAGGCGGCGGCCCTCCCCACGGCGCCCACCCGGCACGCGAGGTCGACGGCGCGGTGGAGTTCGGGGGTCGAAAGGCCCGTGTCCGTCCAGGCTTCGAGGTACGCGGCGCGGAGGCGGGGGGCGAGGTCGGGGCCGTAGCGGCGGGTGGCCACCCGGGTGGGGACGAGGAGGCTGGTGAAGGGGTGGGCGAGGGTGGCGTCACCCCAGTCGAAGTAGGTGAAGCGGTGGTACGGGGGACGAGTGAGGACCTGGGCGTCCTGGAGGTCGGAGTGGTCGAGGGAGGCCGGGATCCCGGTGGCCGCGAGCTCCTCGCACCAGGCCGTCAACTCGGGGCGCCTGTCGAGGAGTTCGGCGCGGCCGGCGTCGTCCAGGACCGTGTTCTCCTCGACCAGGCGGTCGAAGAGCGCGGGAACGTCCTCGGGCCGCGCCGAGGGGACGCCCAGCGCCTCGATCTCCGCCGCGTGGGCGGCCAACTCCCGCTGCATCAGGGCGTACTGGCGCACCATCTCCTCCCACGCGGCCACCCCCACCCCCTCGCCCTCCCGCATCACCACTCCCCCGTCGGGCCACAACCCCCACCCCCGCTCACCCCACACCGCGACCGGCCTCATCACCCTCCCCGGCACCCACCGAGCCAGCCCCTTCCCCAACCCCGCCTCGAAACGGCTCCCTTCGGGATTCGCCTTGAACCACAGCTCCCCGAACCGCACGAGCACGGACCAGGGGCGCAGGCGTACGTCCCCCATGGGGGCGTCGTACCCCAGTACTCCCCGCACCCACTCCACGACCTCGGCCCGCCACGCCTCGTCGTCCCAGGGGGTTACGCCGATGCCGTAGTCCCCGCGGTCTACCTTTCCAGCCATGTCCATGCGGACATGAGAACACTCCCCGGCGTTCGGCGGGCTGAACATCTTCACAGGATCCGCGCACCACCGATTCGATCACGGTGCTATGTTGCGGATCACAACACAAAAAGTGGCCCCGTCAGGACTCAGAGTGCTCTAACACTCTGCTGACGAGGCCGTGACGACATAGCCTTGGAAGGAACTGTCGCCATGCGCCACTCTATCGCGCATGCCATTTCGGCATGCTTGCGCACCCTGCTCGCTCTCACCCTCCCCGGCCGGGGCAAGCGCCGCAAGCCGTCTACGGCCCCCGTACCGGCGCCCCAGCCCGTAGTACCCGTAAGCCCCTGGTCCCGCCCCTGGACCTTCCTCTCCAAAGAAGACGCCGCGGAGATCTTCCGTCTCCAGGCGGACCGCCACGCCCAGGCGGAGTCCGCGTGGGAGCTGCGGCTCCAGTGGGAACGTCGACGCGCTGCCGCGCTCGCGGCGGAGGGGGTCGACCATCCGTACACGTACGAAGGCGCTCCCTTCGACGCCGCCTCGTTCAGAACGCCCGCGTGACGCTCGCGGGCGATGAATCCCAGGGCTCAGCCGAGGTAGGGGTACGTACCTGAGAGGTAGTCCCCGATCTGCTGCCGCATGCTGGGGTGGATGTCGTACGCGTCGAGGTCGGCGGGCAGGACGAAACGTACGCCGTCGGCCTCGTCGTTGACCGTGGGTTCGCCTCCGACAGGGCGGCCGATGTACGTGGTCTCGTACTGCTGGCGGATCTCCCCGTCGGTGTACGCCACGATGTGGCGGGGGTTGGTGTAGACGCCGAGGAAACCGGTGATCTCGGCGACGATGCCGGTCTCCTCCAGGCATTCGCATACGGCGCACCCTGCCGCTGTCTCGCCGATGTCCTGGGCGCCGCCGGGAAGCGCCCACTGCCCGGTGTCGCGGCGGCGCTGGAGGAGGATCGCGCCCCTGTCGTCGGCGACGAGGAGGTTGCTGGCGGGGATGAGTGTGTTGGCCTCGGGTGCGGTGGGGTCGTTGTAGTACTCGATCCGGCCCATGCGCGGCGGCCCCTTCAGGGTGGGTGGCGGCAGGGTGCCGAGCGTAGCGGCGGCGGTGCGGGGGAGGATCGGGCAGTGGACGGGATCGTCGCGTTTCTTCGTGCGCGCAATGAAGAGGACAACCACGCCTACGCCTACGTCGCCCAGCGCTTCGGGGGTGATGCGCTGCTGGACAGTCAGTTGCCGATGCTGGACATGGTCGACGCGCTGGCTCGGGAGTATGAGGGGATGAGGGAAGGGGATGCGCGGCGGGCGGGGTGGGGTTCGCGTTGCGCATGCTGGCTCAGGCGTATCACGAGCATCCGGGGTACCGGGAGGAGTGGCGGGTGGGGTGGTGATCACCCCCGGGCTCCGGATGAACCTTGACTGTTCGGACAACACCCTTTAGTGATCGCGGAGTTGAGTTTTTGACCTTCTTGAGGGGTGAGGCAACCGAGGTCATCGAAACCCTGTCTCACAGGGTGCTCACAGACCGGGTCCGATCTCAGGGGCGCGTGGGGACGCGTCGCAGTGGTACGTGGGGTGGGGTTCGGGATGCGGGTTGTTCGGTCCGGGCGTCGATGACCAGGCGCTCGCAGGCTAGGAACAGACGAGGAACCGATGACCAGTCAGCAAGATCGCAAGCAAGTGAAGAAGCGCGCGGCGTTGGCCGCGGGGGCCGCGCTCGCGGTGGTGGCCGGGGTGGCCGCCACCGCGCCGGGGGCAGGTGCCGCGCCCGCCGCGAAACCCGGGCAGCCTCAGCTCAAGCTCGTCGCCGCGTCGAAGTCCGTGGTGCTCGACAAGTACGAGGGGGAGTCGGGGGTCTACCTCGACCTCGGGACGTACCTCACCGTCGACAACGCGCCCCTGGAGTTCAAGGTGACGCGCAAGTCGTACAAGGACCCGGTCGTCGCGCAGCAGGTGCTGCGGGACGGCAAGAAGGTGACGACGAAGAACCTCCCGGCGGGCCTCGTCAAGGACTTCAAGGGGCTGCCGGACTTCGTCGAGGTGTCGGTGAAGGACGCCGCGGGCAAGGTCGTCACCAGCAGCAAGGGGACGTTCTGTCCGAACAACGCGTCGGGACGGCTGCGCCCGGACGCCCCGGCGACCTCGCACTATCCGCAGAGCTGCCCGACCAACCCCTTTACGCTGGGCTCCATTTGGGGCGTCGAGCAGGGCTGGGCGGCCAACACCTCGGCCGTCGACTACGACAGGCCCGTGAACCTCGCGGCCGGCGAGTACACCGCGCAGGTCTCCGTCGCGAAGAAGTACCGTGACCTGTTCGCCATCCCGAACGAGACGGCGTCCGTGAAGGTGACGGTCCGCGAGATCAAGGGCGAGGGCGGCGTCGGCCTGCGCTCCCAGCACAGCGGCCACGCGGCGACGGGCACGACCGAGGGCGCGAACCACCACTACGGCCCGCGCGGCGCCGACGCCCCGACCCCGCCCGCGCTGTCCCACGCGCTCGAAGCCCGCGGCCAGGCCCACCACTTGGGCGACGGCAAGGGCCACACGGACGGCTCCCGCATCGCCCCCGCGCTGAAGGCGAACGCCGCGAAGCCGACCGGCAAGGCGGGCGCCCCCGCCAACGTCCCGAAGCCCGACCTGCGTTCGCTCCCGGCGTGGGACATCTCCATCACGGACGGCGAGGACGGCGACGTACCCGGCAAGGACTACCTCGCGTTCAGCGCGAACGTGTGGAACGCCGGTCCGGCCCCCCTCGTCGTGGACGGCTTCCGCAAGCCGGGTGCCGAACTCATGGACTCCTACCAGTACTTCTACGACGCGAACGGCAAGCAGGTCGGCTACACCCCGGCCGGCACGATGGAGTGGGACCCGCGCATCGGCCACGAGCACTGGCACTTCACGGACTTCGCGAGCTACCGCCTGCTGAGCGAGGACCGCACGAAGGAGGTCCGCAGCGGCAAGGAGGCGTTCTGCCTCGCCAACACGGACGCCGTCGACTACACGGTGAAGAACGCCAACTGGCACCCGTTCAACACGGACTTGTCCACCGCCTGTGGACAGCAGAACTCGATCTCCGTGCGCGAGGTGCTGGACGTCGGCTCCGGTGACACCTACACCCAGTACCGTCCGGGCCAGTCCTTCGACATCACGGACCTGCCCAACGGCACGTACTACATCGAGGTCATGGCGAACCCCGCCCACCGCCTCCAGGAGACGAACCTGAAGAACAACGTCTCCCTGCGCAAGGTCACCCTCGGCGGCAAGGAGGGCGCGCGCACGGTCAGCGTCCCGCCGGTGGACCTGATCAACGCGCCGTAACACAAGACCGGTTGGGGCACCCTGAACCCCCCGGGGTGCCCCAACTGCCCTAACCGCCTTTAGAACTCGGCCGAGTTGTTCGACGTGTCCGGGTCGAACGAGAAGCCCGTCCCGTACGACGGCCGCGCCGACACCGTCGCCTTCGCGTCCGGTACGACACTGTCGACCCGGACCGTGAACGGGAACCCGGCACTCTCCCCCGGCTTGATCATGATCCCCAACTCGCAGGCGTACCCGGCGCCGTGGGGCGTGCAGCGGTCCGGCACACTCACCGCGCTGGTCCCGGCGGGCAGCGTCACGTCGAGGACGGCCACCGGGTCGCCGGAGCGGATGTTGGCGACCCAGGCGGGCCCGTTGTCCGTGAGCCGCGCGGTGAGGTCGACGGTCTCCCCGACCGCCCCGCCCGCGTAGGTCCCGGAGACCGCGAAGTCCGCCGTGCTGTCCGCGTGGAGCTGCCAGCCCGTGCCGTTGTCGGAGGGCTGCAACTCGGTCTGCCCGGCCGCCGTGTCGACGGAGAAGTCGAACCGCTCGTCGAGGGCGTGCGGCGCGACGGTGACCTTCAGCGGCTGCGGGAGCCCGACCGTCTCGCCCGGCTGGACGACCGTGTCGAACGCGCAGGTGTAGTGGACGAGGAAGCCGTCGATGTCCTCGGACGTGCACTGCGGATACGCCGTCGCGAGGTCGAGCCCGTACGACGTCCACATCTGGAGGGTGAAGCCGTTCGCGGCCTGGTCGCCGTGGTTGGTGATGCTGAACGGCGCGTCGACGGTCGTCCCGGGCTGAACCCCCGTGAGATCGGCGGGCGTCGGGACGCTCAGGTCGGGCCCCGTGCCGACTGTGACGTTCGTCTCGAAGGAGTCGGCCGGCGCGGTGAGCGTGCCGTCGGGCCCGCCGGTCGCCTCGGCGCCGTACGTGATCCGGCCGGCGGCGCCGGTCGCCGCGCCCGGCAACGCCCTTACCTTCAGGGTCACTTGGGGCACGAAACCGGCGCGCAGGATCGGGACGTCCCCGGCGTCGCACACCGCCGTCGTCCCGGTCGGGACGCAGTTCGCGGGCCACAACACCTCGGCGACACCGGCGAGTCCGGAGACGTCGACGGTCAACTTGCCGTCGGTCACGGTGAAGTTGTTGTTGTCGTGGTAGAGGCCGACCGGGATCGTCTGGGTGAGCGCCTCCCCCGAGGCGGGCGCGACCGTCACCGGCCGGTCCGAGGGCGCGTTGATCCACAACTGGTCGGTCTGCACGTCGGCTTGGGCCGGCGTCGCGACCGCCGAGGCGGCGAGCACGAGCGACGCGGCGACGGCGCCGTACGTACCGAACTGTCTGAAGCGGACGGTGTTCATCTGAATCCCCCTGTTGATCACGGTGGCACGCCGGTCGATCATCGTAAGAGGCAGGTGAGCTGAACGGGATGTGCGGTATCGGACGTACTGGAAAAGAATTGGTCATCCGATGGGCAACGAAACCTGATGGCTGGGTCGTCTGTTGTGTGTGGGGTGTCCGTGCCGGGTGGAGACGGAGCCCCGATCGAGCTGGGGGAGCGGAGGAACGGCGTGGGGAAGCGCAAGGCGGATGTCCGCCTGACGCGGCGCGGTCGGGTGCTGGCCTGGAGCGCCGGTGTCCTGTGCGTCGGCGTGCTGGGGGTCGCCGGGGCCGGTACCTGGATCTACCAGCAGTTGAACGGCAACATCACCTCCGCCGACGTGGACGACAAGCTCGGCGGCGACCGGCCGGAGAACCTCAGCCCCGGCTCGAAGAACATCATGATCGTCGGTTCGGACAGCCGTGAGGGCGCCAACTCCGGCTACGGCAGCAGCGAGAACCTGAAGACGATGCAGTCGGACACGCTGCTCGTCCTGCACATCCCGGCGGACCGCAAGTGGGCGACCGTCCTGTCGTTCCCGCGCGACTCGTGGGTGCGGATCCCCGTCTGTGACAAGGGAGACGGCACCAAGTCGAAGGAACACCACTTCAAGATCAACGAGGCGTTCGCGCTGGGCGGCACGAGCGGTGAGGTCGCGGGCGCGGCGGCCTGCTCGATCAAGACCGTCGAGGAGAACACCGGTCTGCGCATCGACCACTTCATGTCCATCGACTTCTCCGGCTTCAAGGGCATGGTGGACGCGCTGGACGGCATAGAGGTCTGCCCGAAGGAGCCGATCCGCTCCCCCAAGGCCAAGTTGAACCTCCCGGCCGGCTGCCAGACCATCGACGGCGAGACGTCCCTCGGCTACGTCCGCGCGCGCTACGGCGTCGGCGACAACTCCGACATCGGGCGTATCGGCCGCCAGCAGGAGTTCATGGACGCCCTCACGAAGAAGGCCAAGTCCAAGCTGACGAGCCCCGATTCGATGTACGGCTTCCTCAACTCGGCGACGAAATCGCTGACCGCGGACAAGGAGATGGCCGGCATCAAGCCGCTGTACGCGCTCGCGTCCGAGCTGAAGGGCATCCCCAGCGAGCGGCTCGCCTTCCTCACGGTCCCCAACTACCCGCGCGAGGCGGACTTTCCGAGGGACAAGGCCAACGTCGCCTGGCAGTACCCGCAGGCCGTCGACCTGTTCACGGCACTGGCCAAGGACCAGGAGACGACGAAGGACGCGCTCGCCGCGAAGACGAAGAACCTCGTGTACGCCTCACAGGTGCGCGTCCGCGTCCTCAACGGCACGGGCATCCCCGGCCGGGCCTCCGACGTCGCGGAGAAGCTCCGGCTGAGCGGCTTCACGGTCGTCGCCACCGGCAACGCGCCCTCGAACGTCACCACCACGACCGTCCAGCACGCCCAGGGCTCGGACGACACCGGCGCGCGCGCCCTCATGACGCGGCTCGGCGGGAAGGTGACGGCGACGGTGTCCGCGGAGGCGACCGCCGGGGTCGTGAACCTCGTCGTCGGGCCGGATCTCAAGGTCGACGGCATCTACTGACGCGCCCGGAAAGGGAGCGGCATCGAGAAAGAGCCGCGCCACGTGCGTACTTGACGGTGACGGACTCACCTCCACTCCACGCAGGGGACAGGTACCACACATGAGCGCATCCGCATCGATCGGCGTCACCGGCCTCGGAGTCATGGGCCGCAACCTCGCCCGCAACTTCGCGCGGCACGGCTACACGGTCGCCGTCCACAACCGGAGCGCCGGGCGGACCCGTGCGCTCATCGAGGAGTTCGGCCACGAAGGGGCGTTCGTCGCGGCGGAGTCGGCGGAGGAGTTCGTGGCGGCGCTGGAGCGGCCCCGGCGTCTGATGCTGATGGTGCAGGCGGGGGAGGCGACGGACGCGGTGATCGAGGAGTTCGCGCCGTTGCTGGAGGCGGGCGACATGATCATCGACGGGGGGAACGCGCACTTCGCGGACACCCGCCGCCGGGAGGCCGCCCTCAGGCAACAGGGCATCCACTTCGTGGGAGTCGGCGTCTCCGGGGGTGAGGAGGGGGCGCTGCACGGGCCGTCGATCATGCCG